>JBQCCH010000327.1:0-5595 GCA_051962375.1 Tepidisphaeraceae bacterium | reverse complement strand
CGGTCACTTCATCGCTGGTGAGCGTTCGGGCGGCGTCGCGGAAAGTCAGCCGCATCGCCAGCGAGCGGTCCCCCTTCACGATCGGCGGGCCGCGGTAGTCGTCGACCAGTTGCAGGCTTTCCAGCTGCGCCCCAGCCGCGGTTCGGATCGTGTGTTCAACCTTCGCGTAAGGGATGTCCAGCTTCAGCACGATCGCCAGATCCCGCACGGACGCGGGCAGTTTGTTGACCGGCGTGTAGGTGATGGGCCGCTCAAACCGGGGTTCGACGGCGGCCAGGTCGATCTCGAAGACGAACAACTCATACGCCAGCCGATCCAGCTTGATCGCCTTGGGATCAAGCGCCCCGACGATGCCGATCGGCAGATCGCCCAGGAGCAACCGGGCCGCGGCGCCGTCGCGAAGCGGCGCCTGGCTGAGCGGTTCCGCCCGCAGGCCCGGGATGCCCAGCGCATCGAACAGGTCTTGCAACTCGCCGACGAGCGTGTGGAAATCGATCTTGCTCTCGCCGCGCCAGTTGCCGCGGCCCAGCGTCCCGCCGGCGATGCCGCCCAGCGTTTGCACGCCCGGGAGCGTGCCGAACGTTCGATCGATTTCGAACAGCCGAATCTGCGTCGCCCCGCGGAACACATTCCGCTGCGCGCTGGCGGCCAGGCCGGTCAGGAGCGTGCGGCGGAGCGTGTTCATTTCCGCCGTCGCCGCGTTCTGAAGAACGATCGCGTCCGCCGGCTTGCCGAGCCATTTGGCGCGCGATTCCGATTCGAGCGGGTCGTTTTTCGTCTCGTAAAACCCGAAGTTCACGAGCGTCCGGGCGATGGCCTGCTTGAGTCGATCCGCCTTGCTGGTTTGTCCCCGCGTTGCCCGGGCCGGCTGCTGGACGGGGGCGATGTTGTCGTACCCGATCATCCGGGCGACGTCTTCCATCAACACGACCGGATCATTCACATCGACCCGGTAGGTCGGCACCGTGACCCGCAGGTCATTCGTCACCGCGTAGCCCAGCTTCTGCAGGCTTCGACGCACGACGTCGCCGGTGACGGTCGCGCCGATCATCCGTCCGACCCGCTCCGCCTGCACGACGAATTCGCGCGGCTTGACCGGCTCTGGATACACGTCCGTCGGCGTCGCCGCCAGCGTCGCGCCGGCCAGATCATGGATGAGGGCGTACGCCCGCTGACGCGCCCAATCGAGCATGGCATTCGGATCGACGCCGCGCTCGAACCGGTACGACGCATCCGTTCCGCCGACGCCGTCGATCTTCCGCAGGGCTTTGACGTTGCCGCGCACGTGAACGGGATCGAAATAGGCGACTTCCAGCAGCAGGTCCGTCGTCGCGTTGTTCGTTTCGGCCGCCTTGCCGCCCATGATGCCCGCCAGCGCCCGCGGGCGTTCCGCGTCGGCGATCACCAGCGGCTGGCCGATCTTGTCGTCGATCGTCTTGCCGCTGAGCAGTTCCAGCGTCTCGCCGGCCGCCAGTTTTCGGACGACCAGCTTCGGCCCCGCCAATCGCTTCAGATCAAACGCGTGCATCGGCTGGCCGGCTTCGTACATGACGAAGTTGGTGATGTCGACCACGTTGTTGATCGGGCGCATGCCCGCCGTCAGCAGCACGCTCTTGAGCCATGCCGGGCTCGGCGCGACCTTCACATTCCGAAAGGCGGCGGCCGTCAGTCGGCGGCAGAGCGCGGGCTCGCGAATCTCCACGGGCACCGGGGCCCCGTCGGCGGCCGGCACGGGCGTCAGCGTCGGACACTTCGTCTTCACGTTGAACAACGCCGCGATCTCACGCGAAATGCCCAGCAAACCCAGGCAATCCGGCCGATTCGGGAGCACTTTCAGTTCGATCAGGTACTCCGGCACGTGCACCAGGTCGACAAACCGCTGCCCCAGCGAGGCCTCGTCCGTCCAGTGGTGCATCCCGCTGCCGCGCGCGATCAGGCCGAGCTCACCGTCGAGGCAGATCATGCCGGTCGATTCCACGCCGTGAAAATTGCCGGCAGCCACCTTCTTCCCGGTCGGCAGCGTCATCCCCGCCGGCGCGACCGGCACGCCCCAGCCCACCTGCACTTCGTGTTCCGACCCCACCAGCACGCTGATGAATTGTCCGCGTTCGATCTCGATCTTCGTCGCAAACATCCCGGGCGCGTTGTCGAGCGGGCGTTTCTCGCGCACGAAGCCGATGCGCACGGGCGCGAGCACTTCTTTCAGCTCTGCTTCCGCCTCGACTTCAAGCCCCGCGCGCGGCATGGCGTCGATCAGTTCCCGGTGATCGATCGGCGTGTCCAGATATTGCAGCAGCCAAGCGGTATTGAGTTTCATAAGACACTTTCACCCACGAACGCGACGACAAGCCCATGTGCCGCGGGCACACGCGCGGCGAATTCCGCGGCAAGGTCGGACGGCGGCATTCGCATGTCCGACACGACCCCATCAAAACAGGTCGATCAAAATTGGGCCAGGAACGATTCCTCGTTTTCATACAGATGCCGGATGTCATCGATGGCGAACCGCCGCATCGCCAGCCGGTCCAGGCCCATGCCGAGCGCGAAGCCTTGGTATTTTTCCGGATCGATGCCGCCGTTCCGCAGCACTTCCGGCCGCATCATCCCGCTGCCGAGCAGTTCCATCCATCGGCCGCGCCACAGCACGTCGACCTCAGCGCTAGGCGTCGTGAACGGAAAATAGCTCGGCCGAAACCGAAGCTGGATGTCGTCGCCCAGCAGTGCCGTCAGCAGCGTGTAGAGCGTTCCCTTCAGGTCCGCAAAGCTGATGTCCTTGTCGATGCAGATGACGTCCAGCTGGTTGAAGATCGGGTAGTGCGTGGCATCGATCTCGTCGCGGCGATAGCAGCGGCCGGCCGTCATGGCGCGGATGGGGGGCGTGCTGCCGAGCATCTGCATCGCGTGGATCTGAAACGCCGTCGTGTGCGTCCGCAGGACGTGGCCGTCCTTCGTGTAGAAGCTGTCGTGGCTGTCGCGCGAGGGGTGCCAGTCGGGCGTGTTGAGCGAATCGAAGTTGTAATACTCCGTCTCGTACTCCGGGTAATCGTCATACCGAAACCCCATGCCCATGAGGATGGCTTTGACTTCTTCGAGCACCTGGTGAATCGGATGGCGCCGGCCCACGCCCCGACGCAAGCCGGGCATGGTGACGTCAATCCCCCCCGCCACCGGCTTGGCCGCCCCGCCGAGCGCCGCTTTTTTTGCATCCAGCGCCGTCTGGGCCGCGTTTTTCGCGGCGTTGACGACCTGCCCCAGCTTCGGCTTCTCGGCCGGCGGGACGGCGCCGAGCTGCTTCATGAACTTCGTCAGCACCCCTTCCTTGCCGAGGTACTTGATCCGCACCGCTTCCAATTGCTCCGCCGACTCGGCCGACGATATCGCCTGCTCGGCTTCCGCGCCGGCGGTGGAAATCTGCGCCATCAAGTCATCGAGTTCACTCATGTGGATCGGGTGTGATATCGCAAGTCCCCCATGGCGGCAAGGTTTCTAGCCCCCGCGGGCTGCGGGCGGGGGACGGGCCTGCTATCATTTGCGGTGATGTCCGAGACCCAGCTTTACCGCAAATATCGCCGCAGCCTGCTCGCCCCGCAGCGCGTGCGCGAACTCTCCCGGCTCCGCCCGGCGATCGCGGTGCGCGATACCCTGCTCTGCTGGGCGGTGATCGTCGCCTGCTGGGTGGCGGTGGCGATTCATCCGGCGGCGTGGGTGATCGCGCTGGCAGTGGTCGTCATCGGCACGCGGGCGTACGCGCTGATGATCATCGCGCACGACGGCCTGCATCGGCGCCTGTTCAACGGCGTGGCCGCCAATGACCTGTTCAACGACCTGTTCATCGTCGGCAGCTTCGGCGCGATTACCCGCATCAACAACCGCAATCACCTCTCGCATCACCAGCACCTGGGCACCGAGCACGATCCGGATCGCTACAAATACGTCTGCATCAACAAAAGCACCGGGCTGGAACTGCTCAGTTACCTGATCGGCGGGCAGGTGGTGGTGTCGATTTACAATGTGCTGCTGCGGCGCGGCCACCGGTCGGCGGCGGCTGCGGCGAAATCGCAGCAGCCAGGGTATGTCGCCCGCGATCTGGCCATTCTCATCGGGTGGCAGGCGGCGCTCTGGACGCTGGGGACTCTGTTCATCGGCTGGTGGACGGTGCTGGTGCTGTGGTATCTCCCGTTTTTCATCTTCGCGCTGCTGGGAGACAACTTCCGCACCTTTGCCGAGCACACGGTCGTCGGCGCCGACGCGCACGCGGACGATCATCGGCTGATTACGTATGTGTCGAACCCGATCGAGCGATTCTTTTTTTCGCCGATGAACATGAACTTCCACACGGTGCATCACCTGTGGACGAGCATCCCCTACTACAACCTGCCCACCGCCGACGCCGAGATCCGCCCCATGCCGGCCGCTGCGGATTTGGAGTGGCGCACGAGCTATGTCGGCTTTGCGATCCGCTACTGGCTGGCGATGCCGATCGAAGGGTGCGTGGTGAAGCGCACGGCCTGATGCGTTTGGCGTCATCAGTCCGTCCGCGTTTTTACGTCGCTCTCTTGAGGCAGTATTCTTCTTCCGATGGTTCCTCCCGCCGCTTTTGCGGACAAGCCGTTGATAGACACTGAGCCCGTACCGCATGGCCCGGTCTGCGGCGGCGATGCCCAGCATCCGTTTGCGAGCGGTTACGATTACGAATCGCTCACGTGCCGCAATGAATGGCAGTTCGTGTCGTGCGATGCCTGCTCGCACGTGTGGCTGAACCCCCGGCCGGCGATAAGCACGCTGCCGATCATCTATCCGCCGACGTATTACGCCTACAACTATCAACAGCAGATCAGCCCGATCGCCGTCAAAGGCAAGCAGTGGCTGGATGCGGGGAAGATGAAGTCGATCCTTCGATCGCTGGATCGTGCGCCGACCTCTTATCTGGACATCGGCTGCGGCGACGGTCGGTTCTTGCGCGCGATGGAGCGTCAGGGCCTGCAGCGATCGAATGTGTATGGGCTGGAACTGGACGAGCGCGTGGTCGCCCCGCTGGCGGCCGAGGGGTTTCGGGCGTATTGCCGGCGCGTGGAGGATTGCACCGAGATCGCCGACAACTCCATCGACCTGGCCACCATGTTTCACGTCATCGAGCATGTCGATGATCCCGGCGCGGTCGTCCGGAAAGTCGCCGGTTGGTTGAAGCCGGGGGGCGTGTTTGCGATCGAAACGCCCAATGTCGAAAGCCTGGACGCACGCACGTTCAAGCCCAGCTTCTGGGGCGGGTACCACATCCCGCGTCACTGGAACCTGTTCAAGCCGGCGACGCTCAAAAAACTCCTCGAAGACAACGGCCTGCACGTGATCGACACCCGCTTTCAGACGGGGCACAGCTTCTGGATGTACAGCTATCAGCACCGCTTCAATTTCGGCGATGCGCCAAAGCCGCGTCTGGCGCGGTGGTTTAATCCGCTGGGGAGCTTGCCCGTGCTGGTGGGGTTTACCGCGTTTGACAAGCTCCGAGCCGCGCTCGGCATGAAGACCAGCGCGATGCTGATGCTCGGCAAAAAGCCGTGACGCTCAGGCGCGGTTGATCATCGATGTCGCCACGTC
>JBQCCH010000326.1:0-4271 GCA_051962375.1 Tepidisphaeraceae bacterium | reverse complement strand
TTGCCCGCGTTGACCACCATCAGCCAGTTCTTTTTGTCTTTCGAAAGGATCACGTCGTCCAGGATGCCGCCCGATTCATTGCACAGCAGCCCGTATCGGCACTGGCCGAGCTTTTGCTGCGTCACGTCGCGCGTGAAGACGCGGTTCAGGAACTTTTCCGCTTCCTTGCCGCTGATCTGAAGCCGCCCCATGTGCGAGACGTCAAAAATGCTGCCGGAATTTCGGGTTTGGTTGTGCTCGTCGACGATCGACCGATACATGATCGGCATATCCCAGCCGGCGAAATCGACCATCCGGGCGCCGTTGTTGACGTGAAAATCGAAGAACGGCGTGTGTTTTCCCATTGCCGTGCGACCGTAATCCGCTGGCCCGCCAGCGTCAAGAATGCCCCGCGATTCCTGAAAGCAGACCGACGCCCATTCGGCGGGGTAATTGCTTTTTGATTGACCGAACAAAATGCGAACATAGACTGGGGCGATGGGCGTTTCACTCCCGGTTCATGGTCGCGGCACGGGATCGAATCCGACGAACCGATTCGAGACGCTCCACGTTGAGCCCGACTTCGACCACGGCATCCCGCCGGAAGAACGACCCGCACCGAAAACGCAGTTTCTTCTCGACAGCAGCCGCTCGCTGCTGGTGCGCAATACCTCGCCGGACATTCCGTTTGAAATGTCGATCAACCCGTACCGGGGCTGCGAGCATGGCTGTGCGTACTGTTTTGCGCGGCCGTTTCATGAATATCTGGGGATGTCGGCGGGCATTGATTTTGAGACGCGGATTTTCGTCAAACGCGATGCGGCTGCGGTGTTGCGGAAGGAATTGCTCAAGCCGTCGTATCGCCCGCAGCGGATTGCAATGTCGGGCGTCACCGACATTTACCAGCCGGCCGAGCGGACGTTCCAGATCACGCGGCAATGCCTGGAGGTATTGGCCGAGTTTCGGAACCCGGTGGGATTGATCACCAAAAATCACCTGGTGACGCGAGACCTCGATCTACTGAAGCGGCTGGCTGCGTTTGACGGGGTGCGGGTGCACCTGTCGGTGACGACGCTGGACAATGCGCTCTCCAGCAAACTGGAGCCGCGTGCCAGCAGTCCGTCGCGGCGGCTGGCGGCGATTCGCACGCTCGCGGAGGCGGGCATTCGCGTGGGCGTGATGGTCGCGCCGGTAATCCCGGGCCTGACTGATCATGAGGTGCCGGCGATCCTGAAAGCGGTGAAGGATGCCGGCGCGCAGACCGCCGGCTGCATCGTCCTGCGCTTGCCGGGCAATGTGCAGCCGATTTTCGTCGAATGGCTGCGCCAGCACTGCCCCGATCGAGCCGATCGCGTGCTTAACCGCCTGCGGGAAATGCGCGGCGGCAAATTGAACGACGGCAACTTCTTCTCCCGCTTCAATCCCGGCGGCGAATTTGCCGGGCAGATTCAGTCGTTGTTCGATTTGCACGCGCGAAAGCTGGGGCTCGACGAGAAAAAGCCGCCGCTGAATACCGACGCGTTTCGCCGGCCGGGCGGGCAGCTTTCGTTGTTTTAAGATCGCGTGCGCGGGTCGAGCGTTGCCCGCCTTCCCGCTTTGCAGGTGGCGCCGTTGTGATTAAAACCACCGGGATGCAACACGGCACGATTCCGGTGAATGTCGCGGTGATTGGCCTGGGCCCGATCGGTCTGGCGGCGGCGCGAGCGGTGGGGCGCGATCCTTCCATGCGGCTGGCGGGCCTTGTCAATGTCGATCCGAAGAAAGTCGGCAAGCGGCTGGCCGACCTGGGCGAAGCCAGCGACAGCGATGTCGTCATCGGCGCGGAGGTCGACGCGCTCGATGCGATCGACATCGCCATTCTCTGCACGGGATCGCACTTCGATCGCATCGCGCCCACGCTTCGCCAACTCATGCGGCTCAAGGCGCACGTGGTCAGCAGCTGCGAGGAAATGACCTGGCCGTGGTTGCGGCATCCGCACCTGGCGGATGTGATCAACAATGAAGCCCAGAAGGCGGGCGTCGCGCTGATCGGCACGGGTGTGAATCCGGGCTTTGTGATGGACGCGTTTCCGCTGGTGCTGTCGTCGATGATTACCGACGTCAGCCGCGTGAAGGTGACACGCGTCGTCGATGCGCTCACCCGGCGGTTGCCGCTGCAGCGCAAGATCGGCTCAACGATGTCGCCCAAGCAGTTCAAGGATCTCGCCGCCGACGGTCGCATTGGCCATATGGGGCTCGGCGAGAGCATCGTGCTGCTGGCGCAGGGGCTTGGCCGGCATCCGATGCGGAGCGAAGTGAAAGTGCATCTGGAGCCCGTGCTGGCCGACCGTCCCATCGAGTGCGCGCTGGGCAGAGTCGAGCCGGGGCAGGTGTGCGGGATGCACAACTTCGGCACGTGGAGCGGCGGGGGCGTGGAGATCGAATTGGACCTGACCATGGCGCTCGGGGCGGCTAACCCGCGCGACGAGATCGACCTGACCGGCGATCGCACGATTAAGACGCTGATCCCCGGCTCCACACCCGGCGACAGCGCGACGGTGGCGGCGCTGGTGAATGTCGCCCGTGTGCTGCCGCGGGTGTCGGCTGGATTGAAAACGATGCTGGATCTGCCGCTGGTCTCAGGGCGCTAAGATTCAGACTGACGAACAGCGAAATCGACCGCGATGTCGGCAGGAGCAACAGGATGACGATACGAGAGCCGGATTTGACGCTGAACCTTTGGCCCGAAGGCACGCCCGGGGCGCTGGGGGATACGAAAGAGGACCGCCCCTGGATGGAAGTCTACGCCGCTGCGCCCACGGGCAAGCCCACGCCGGCGATCCTCGTTTGCCCCGGCGGCGGTTACGCCATGCGCGCCGACCACGAGGCAGCCCCCGTCGCGATGTGGCTGAACACGATCGGCATCACGGGGATCGTCGTCCACTATCGCGTCAAGCCGTACAAGCATCCGCAGCCGTTGAATGATCTTTCGCAGGCGATGCGCCTCACCCGCCGCCAATCCCGCGAGTGGAGCATCGATCCTTTGCGCATCGGCGTGCTGGGTTTTTCGGCCGGCGGGCATCTGGCGTCGACGCTGAGCGTCCACTACGACGCCGACATCCGCCCGGCGCTCTCGGTGCTGCTGTATCCGGTGATCACGCTCGGCGAACCCTCCGCCCACACCGGCTCGCGCGCCAACCTGTTGCCCGACCCGAACGACCCGGCCCAGGTCGATCTGCTCAGCAACGAAAAGCACGTCAACGCGCAAACGCCGCCGGCGTTTATCTTTCACACCGTGGATGACGCAGTCGTGCCTGTGGAAAACGTGCTGCTGTACGCCCAGGCGCTTCGGGCGAACAAAGTTCCGTTTGAAATGCATCTTTACGAGACCGGCCATCACGGCGTGGGGCTGGCGCAGGATAATCCGGCGCTCGCTACCTGGCCGCTGCTGTGCGCGAATTGGCTGCGCGGGTGTGGATTCACGGGCTGACATGAACGCGCTCGGACGTAAGCGCGTTCAGACGTGGCGGATTTTGTTCAACCCGTTGAGGGCCGCCACTTTGTACGCTTCGGCGAGCGTCGGGTAATTGAACACGTTGTTGATGAAGAACTCGACCGTGCCCTTGAACGCCATCACCGCCTGGCCGATATGGATGAGTTCGGTCGCGCCGGAGCCGATCGCGTGCACGCCCAGGATTTCGTGCGTTTCCTGGTGAATCAGGAGCTTGAGCAGGCCGTCTTCGTCCCCCAGGAGTTGGCCGCGCGCGAGCTCGCGGTATTCGGCGATGCCGGATTCGTAGGGGATGTTGGCGGCGGTCAGTTGCGCTTCGGTTTTGCCGACCATCGAGACTTCGGGGATGGCATACACGCCGTACGGAAACAGTTCCGGGACGGAATTCGTCGGCGCGCCGAACGCATGGCACGCCGCGAGCCGGCCCTGCTCCATCGCCGTTGACGCCAGAGCGGGAAAGCCGATGACATCGCCGACGGCATAAATGTGCGGGACGGCCGTCTGGTAGTGTTCGTTCACGTGCAGGCGTTCGCGGTCGTCGGCGGTGAGGCCGGCGTTTTCCAGGTGCAACGCGCCGGTCGTGCCCTGGCGGCCGACCGCATAAAGCAACGTCGCGGCACGGAGAGTTTTGCCCGATTCCAGCACCGCCTGCACGAGCGGCTCGTTATAAACGCCCGGCGTCGGCGCCAGCCGCTCGATCTTCTGCACCTTCTCCCCCATGCGCAGCGTGATGCCCGAGCGGCGCATCGTGTACATCAGGGCTTCGGCAATTTCGTGATCGAGGAAGCCGAGCACTTCCTGG
>JBQCCH010000325.1:0-3997 GCA_051962375.1 Tepidisphaeraceae bacterium | reverse complement strand
CTGGGCGTCACCGGGCTGGCCAACGTCCTGCTGCCCAAATCGGCCATCGCCCACGGCGCCGGCGATCGGGCGACGGTCCGCCGGGATTATCTGCTCGGATCGCTCACCAGCGCCGCCCTGCTCGCCGGTGGCGCCACCGTGCTTTGCCTGCTGGCCGACCCCGTCTTCCGCGTCTGGTTCGGGAACCCCCTGCCCGCCACGCAAGCGATTTTGCCCCTGGTGATGATCCACACCGTGATCGGCGGCAGCGCCGGCGTCGGCCGGAGCATCCTTTTCGGCATCGGACGCCACCGCGCCTACACCCTCGCCGCCCTCATCGGCGGCCTCACCAACGTCGCCCTGGCCCTGCTCCTGATCACCCAAACCTCGCTCGGCCTGAAAGGCATCATTTACGCGACGATCCTGACCGTCACCGCTCGCTGCCTGATCTGGATGCCCTGGTACGTGCTGCGCTCGCTCCGCTCCCCGGAGCTCGAGCACACTGCGGAGTTGCAATCCATGGCCGTCCCGATTAATTTAACCCCTCGACCGCCGGGCGATTAGTTCAGCTGGCTAGAACGCAGGTATCACACACCTGAGGTCACAGGTTCGAGTCCTGTATCGCCCATTCTTCCTCTTTTTTTGTGATTGTTCGTATTTGCTGGCGGCCCGGTCTCGGGCCGCTTGGCTCGGGGCTGGGGTTGCCGTCGGGTCGGGCGGCGCGTTTCTGCCCTGACGCATCGTCGTGACGGCGCCCGATCAGGGCGCCGGCGCGGTGGCAGGAGACTTGGGCTTCATCCGCATTACGCCCGCGTGATATCCGCCGGACAGCGGAACGCGCAGTCGGCCCGTTGCGGGGATCGTCTCGATGGGTTGGCCATCCAATTGCACGCTCGCGGCCCCGAGAGCTGGCAACGCGAGCGTGGCGGTGACGTTCGGCGGAAGATCCACATCGAGCGACCACTCATCGCCGGATTGTTTCCAAGCCACCTTCACCGGGCCAAACTCCGTGGCGACCGTGCCGGCGGCGAACGTGAGATCGCCCCAGTGCGGCTCGATCAGCAATCGCCTAGTCGCCACCGGATCATCCCGCCGGACCCCCAGCACATAGGCGCTGAGGAAGTACGTCGGAAACATCCCATAAATGTGCGCCTTCGAGCCGCCGCTGAACCCTTCCCAGGAGCAGTCCAGCGGCGATGCGACCATCGGGCCCCACCCTTCGCGGAACGTCGCCAGCGCCTGCCGATCGGCGGCGGGCGTGTCGAGCGCGTACCACTGCTTCAACGCATAATAAAAGACCATCACCGGGCCGCTCTTGAGGCTCGCGCTGGGGAGATGGCGTTGCATGGCCGTCACCACCTGGGCGTGGCGCTCCGGCGGAACCAGGCCGCACTCCAGCGCGAACAGATTCGCGTGCAGCGTGCTCGGGTTCAGCCCTTCCACCAGACGCATCGGAATCTTCCGCCCGCTCTTCTGCGTGGCGGCGATTTCGTCGGCGGTGAAATAGCCGGCGTAATACTCGCCGTGGGTTTCATCCCACAGCACATGGTTGATCTGCGCGGCCAACGCATCGGCCGCGGCGCCGAATCGCTTGGCGTCCGCCGATTGACCGATCGCCTCCCCCAGCACCGCCGCATCGGCGAGGGCGCGATAAATAAAGGCATTGAGCGTGGTCGTCTCCCCGACTGCATAGCCCAGCGGATTACCCCACACCACCCAGTCGCGCGCCGACACCAGCCCGCGCTCGGTGCGGCACTTGAGGAAATAATCCATCTGCGCCACGACGGCCGGCCAGATTTCGCGCAGCGTTTGTTGATCGCCTGTTGCGTCGTAGTAGCGCCGCATGCCGGTCACCCAATCGCAGGCGCGGTCTTCCATTTTTGCATGGATGTCGAATCGATCCGACGCGGTGTGCGCTTTCACCCAACCCTCCGGCTGCAGCGTGAGCGCGGTGCGCCGGATCAACTCCTGCAAAAGCCGCGGATCGCTGTACACCCGTCCGCCCCCAACGCGCCCGGGCCCTGCCATCGCGACGCGGGTCACTTCAAACGCGGGCGGATCATTGTCCATCCATTCCACGCGCTCGCGGTCCGCGCAATCGACATACGCATCTTCACTCAGCACTTCACACGAGCGTGCGCCCATCGCCCACAGCCGATTCAGAAACGGATCCGAGCAATCGAAGCTGCCGACGCGCTCGAAGGGATATCGCCGCTCCACCGCGCGAAGATCGGTCAGCGTGACCGAACCCTTCTTCACCGTAATGCTCCCGCGCATCGTGCCGCAGGTGTCCAGGCTCATGTACTGCTGCGTGCCGGCCCGCGTGATGTATTTGAACTGGTACGGATCGACCGCGATCTCAGCGCCGGCGTCGGCAGTGAGCGTGAACTGCACGTAAGCCTGTACGAGATGCGCCGCGTGAAACGACACCTTCTGCCCCGCGGACAAAGTGACGGGCAGATGCACGTTGTCATCGAAGCTCAGTTCCACCGGCGTCTCACGCAGCGGCGGAATCCGGCTCGCCGACAGCGGCCCCCATGCTTCGCCCGCGATGGCGACGGCGTTTTTCCAACCGTCGGCCGCACCATCGGTCTGCACCCAATCCGCATCCGGCACCCGCGCATCCACCAACGACTCACTCAGCCTCGGCCAGCTGGCTTCGATCGATTGCACCGGCGTGTGGTCGCTCCATCTCCAACTGGCATCGGTCTGCAAGGCGGGCGCGCCATCCAGATCGAGACACGCCGCCAATCCCGGGCGGCACTGCATGGTCTTGCCCGTGGAAACGCTCGAAATCACCAGCACGGCGATGCGATTCCGACCCGGCCGAAGATGCGCGGCAATGTCGAGGGTGTCATACTCCGGCCCGTTGGGTTGAAATCGATTCGGCCCACGCCCTGCGTACTGGCCATTCACCCACAGCACATACCGGCTGTCGGCGAAAAGATGCAGCTCGGCCTTTCGCGGCGCGGATGGCAGATCGATCGATTTGACGAACGCCACCGCAACGCCCGGCCGTACGTCATCGGGCGTCGTCCAGATAAAGGACTTTTGCAGCCGATCGCCGATCGCATCACCGTGCACGGTCGCAAATCGAATCGGGGCCACGTGCCGAATCGGACCGGAAATGTCGGCCAAGACTTTCGCCACCTGCCCCATCGTCGCCAGCACCGCTACCGTGAACAACACATTTCGCATGGAGAGCCACCTCGTCCGCCTCGCGTGTGAGCCCCCTGCCTGGCGCAAACGGTATCGCAAACCACGGCGGCAGACCACGAATCGTGAAGCCGTGCGCAAATCAGTGCGCCGGCGTTGCGCAAAACATCAGCGTGCCCAGGCCGGGGTGATCGTTGTTCGTGATTTCCGGCGTATAGGTCGGATCCTGGCAGACGCGATGGGTGTACGGATGCGCGATCCCCGCCAGCGTGAAATAATGATCGGCCATCTCATAGATGGGCGACAAACGCCCGCGTCCCTTGGCCGACATGGCCGGCCAATGATCATTGAGATGAGCCGGGTCGACAAACCGATGCCAAGGCACCTCTGCACCCAGATTGTATTTAGCCGTGTATTCCAGGCCGACCACCACGCGATTGTCATCATACGGAAACAGGTTCACGCCCTGATTCCACGCCACGACCGCAGTTTCGATCAAGTGTCCGATGCCGCCCTGCGTGTGAGGCTGATCGCGCCCGCTCTCGGCGCATTGGCCGGTCGCATCGATGTATTGACCGACCGCCGCCGCGCCGTCGTGCCCCTGGATCGGCCAGCCGAATTTGTAGGCATGGATCGCTTCATTGACCAAGTCGGGCCGATCGCAAAACAGGCCGATCGAACTGATGCCCGCCATGCATGACGTGCCCCAGTTGGCCGACGCGCCGCCGCGGATGACGGGGAGGAAGACGTCGAGAAACATCTGCTGCGCCCGGTGCTTTTCCGGCCAATCCGGCTTGTAGTAAGCCGCCAGCTCAGCAGCCTGCGCGAACTTGTTGCCATAGATCCCCGCGGCCAGGCGTGC
>JBQCCH010000324.1:0-3035 GCA_051962375.1 Tepidisphaeraceae bacterium | reverse complement strand
CAAAATGCCCCGCTGACGATCAGGCAGAACATCCAGAACACCGCGCGACGATTCATACGCCAACTGTAAAGGGGACCAGGATTAATACCAATGGCGGCGGCAGAATCGGATGGGTCATAAAACTATGGCAAAAAATTCTTTAACAGGCAGATTTTGCAAGATGCCGGGCCATACCATCCCGCAGAACGTCGAATGAACGTCACATTGTTTTGAACGCCAAGGTCTTAGACCGGCACTAGTCCAAACTTTTTACGAGGGAAACCGCTATGCGATCTGCTTACATTTCATCCGTGCTGACGCTCGCCCTGCTGACCGGCTGTGCGTCGGAGGGGTACAAAACCGCCGAAAAAGCCAACATGAGCCTGGCGGACACCAAGACCGAACTGCTGCAGGACAAGGCGCAGCTGAAGAAGACGGTCGATACGTTGAATGATCTGGTGTACCACCCGCAGGCCGACCTTCGGCCGCAGTTTACGGCATTCAGCAATGCGGTGGATGAACTCGACAAAGACGCCGCCGGCACGCGGAAGAGCACCGATGACGCCATCAAGCTCCGTGCCGATTACCTGGCGCAATGGCGGTCGGAAACGCTGCAGAATCCGGACAGCGATCTGCGCCAGCGTGCCCTGAAGCGCATCAGCGAAACGGAAAAACGCTATGACGCGGTCAACGCCAAGATGGCGGCGGTGAATACCTCGTTCGACCCGCTTTTGGTGGACCTCAAAGCGATCCGCGATTACATCTCGACCGACCTGACGTCGAACGGCATCAAGTCGATCTCCGACCGCGCGACCAGCGCCAAGAATAATTCGATCACCGTCGACAAGAACATCAATGCGGCCGTCAATGAAATCGACGGCACGACGGAAGAACTCGCCCCGCTGAGTTCGCCGACGACGAACAAATCGGATGAGAACAACAACAACAACAACAGCAATGGCATGCACGACATGAACAAGATGTAAGCGTGCGGGGCCGATGACGGCATCGGTGACAGATTAAGTTGTAGAGGGCTCGCATCCTTCGGGGTGCGAGCCTTTTTTACGCGCCGCGCAGGCGTCGATATCGGCCGAGCGCCATCAGGGGGAAGTAATGGCGATACAAGTGATACCGGAGGTAGAACACGCGGGGAAAGCCGGTGCCGGTGAAGGGCTCTTCGTCCCAGCCGCCGTGCTCGGCTTGTTGGGCGATGAGCCATTCGATCCCGCGTTTGACATCCGGATCGTCGGCGCCGAATACGGCCATCATGCCCATGGTGCCCCAGGCGGTTTGCGACGCGGTGCTCGTGCCGGTGCCTTTGAGGGAGGCGTCGTCGTAGCTGTCGCACGTTTCGCCGAAGCTGCCGTCGGGCTTCTGCACGCTCTTGAGCCACTGGCCGGCGCGTTGCGTGTAGTCGGCGGCCATGTTTTCGCCGACGGATTTGAGCCCGCACAGAACCTGCCAGGTGCCGTAAATGTAATTGACGCCCCAGCGGCCCCACCAGGCGCCGCTGGCGTCCTGCTCGCGTTTGATGAAAGCAAACGCCCGTTGCACGGCGGCGTCTTTGGCGGTCATGCCGTTGAAGCCGAGCGATTCAAGGATGCGTCCGCAGATGTCCGGGCAGCTGGGGTCCTGCATCGCGTTGTGGTCGGCGAAGGGAATGTGCTCCAGGATCGGCCGGGGCGTGGTCTTGTCGAAGGCGGCCCATCCGCCGTCGTCGTTCTGCATGGCGCGAAGCCATTGGAACGCGCGCTGGCGGGCGGGTTCGGAGCGTTCGTCGCCGAGCCGGCGCAGGGAAAGACAGGCCATCGCGGTGTCGTCGGTGTCGGGGTAATGCGGGTTTTCGAATTCGAAAAACCATCCGCCGATCGGCGCTTCGGGGCAGTTCACGCGCCAATCGGAAGCGAATTTCACTTCCTTCGACAGCAACCAGTCCACGCCCCGGGTGGCGGCGTCGGCATCGGGGGTTAATCCGGTTTCGGCCAGGGCATGCAGCGCGATGCCCGTATCCCAGACCGGCGACAAACACGGCTGGATGCGGATCGTGTCCCCTTCTTCGATGAAAAAGTCTTCCAGGTGCTTGTGAGCCAGCTTCACGCGCGGGTGATCATTGGCGTAGCCCAGGATGCGGTAGACGACCAGCATGTAGACCATCGAGGGGAAGATCGCGCCGAGGCCTTCAGAATGATCGTTCCGCTCGAGCAGCCATTTTTCGGCCGTTTTCAGGGCGTGGTCGCGGAGCGATTTAATTGGCGATTTTTCGTACCACTTCAGCCCCTGGTCGACGCGGAGGAAAAACTCTTTCCACGTTTTGGGAAAGCCCACCAGCGGCTCGGGGGCCATGCGGTTGCCGGCCGCGTAGTCGTGGTACAGCTCGTCGATCCGCTGATCGGGGGTGAGCGGCTTTTTGCGCGTGTAGCGGAACGTGGTGACGATGCCCAGCGGCAGGATCATCACGCGGGTCCAGGCGCTGACGTTGAAGAGATTGAAGTAAAACCACTTGGGCAACAGCACGACTTCCGGCGGAATGCTGGGGCAGGCGTCGAAGCTGATTTGCCCGAGGCAGGCGAAGAAGAAGCGGGTGAAGGTGTTGCACTTTTCGGCGCCGCCGCATTCGAGGATGCGCTGTCGCGCCTTGACCATGTGGGGGGCGTCGGGCGAATCGCCCATGAGTTTCAGCGCGAAGTAGGCCTTCACGGAGCCGGAGATTTCGGTCGCGCCGCCGGGGTACATGTTCCAGCCGCCGTCGGGCTGCTGCAGGTTGCGCAGGTAGTTGGCGATCTTCACCAGGCGGGGATCGTCTTCTTCGTCGAGGATGAAGCGGGTGAGGATGTATTCGGACTCCAGGATGCTGTCGCCCTGCAGTTCGCCGCACCAATAGCCGGCCGGGTTCTGCTTGGCCAAGAGCGAATCGCGGCCGGCCTGGATGGCGCGATCGAGGGCGGCTTCGAAGGAATCGACGGACGGAACGACAGAATCAGCAAGGGTCATGCCAGGCAACCATTTCGATAAAACCGCAGGATTCGGAACGGGCGAAGAGTATAGCCACCGCGGGG
>JBQCCH010000323.1:0-12757 GCA_051962375.1 Tepidisphaeraceae bacterium | reverse complement strand
TTACGAAGTACGCAATACGCAGTAAACCCCCGGTCCACGCACCCCAAATATATATCAGCCTATTCACTTGCCAAAGAACACCTGCGCCCCGATCCTTTCTACCGCCGGCCAACCAAAAAAGCGGCGAAAATCCCCGCAAATTCCGCACCATTCCACCCGCCGCTACGGCCGATTCGGCTCCAGCTCCGGCGCCAGTCCCGGTGGCGGGTCGGGCAGCTTCAGCCGCGGGTCTGCCAGGTCGATCCGGTACATCAGGTTGTTGTAGTCGTAGTACGGCGTCGGCGTCGGATTCCCCGAGAACGTATTGACGAACGTCCCCTCGAAATAGACAAACCGCCCCCCGCCGCGCTGCAGGTCTTCATGCTGCAGCACGTTGTAGAAATCGTTGTTGTTCTTCTCCATCGCGTGGGTCGCGATTTTCCGTGCCGCCCGCCAGGGTCCCATGGGGGAGTTCGCGGTCGCGAACCAGACTTCGCCCAGATTGCTCGTGCCGCCGACTTCGTGAAAGACCAGCGTCCATTGCTTAATGAACGGGTTCCACGCGACCGAGCCGCTCGCCATCCGCACGGGCTTGCCGCTTTGCACGTCATGCATCGCAAACGGGGATTCGTCGGCCGTGATCGTGCCCGCCTTGACGAGCCGGTCCGCCTCGGCCGCGTCGATCGGCTGGGCCCCCGCGCGCCAGCCCCAGATCAGCTTGCCCGCTGCGTCGCGGGTCGGCGACCCCTCTGCCGCCAGGCAGGTGAAGCCTTCATACGCCTTCGGATCGCTCACGTGCCGAAAGTCCGCCCTCACGCGCGACCCGTTCGGATACAGAATGTACGACTGGTCTCCCTGCCTCACGCGGATCGGATGCCCGGCCGGCGCGGGTTGGTGCTGCCCCTGATTCTCCAGCAGCCGCAGCCGCGTGAACGCCTGCTTCTGATCGTCAAACACCAGCAGCCCCGCCTCCACCGGCGACATGTCCGGATTCACCGCCACATATCGGCCCACCATGCGCGGCTGGCCGGCGTCGTCGTTCACCACCGTCAGCCCGTCGAGCCAGATCGGATTGCTCTTGCCCTCCCGCGGAACGATCGCCATCGCCCGGGCAAATTCCCCCGGCTTGTCGACGAAGTACGACACGTCGATTCCCCGATCCGGATCCAACTGATCGGCCGGCAGCGAGGTGCCCCCCGTCATGCTGAAGCAACCCAGCCCGAACCCCAACTGCGACGTGTCCTGCCACAGCCAATACATCTTCCCGCGATACTGCGCGGTTTGAACCGTGTCCTGCCCGGTGATCCGCGCATTCAGCAGCGGCTGGCGGATCGGCGCGGGCTTGCCCAGAAGCACCGAGTCTCGATAAATGCCATACCCGCTCATCCGGTACAGCCGCTCCGCAATGTTCACCCGCTTCAGCTTGATCTCGGCCGCCCCGCCCGGCGTGGGCTTGAGCGCCACGCCGCGAATGCCGAACACCTCCGGCGGACTTTCGTAGCCGTAGCTTTTGACCTCAAACCAGACCGCATCACCCTGCATCAGCCCCGGCTCATTGAAGGCCACATACCCCGCGCTGTCCGTGACGTAGCGCGCCTTATACGTCGTCTCCAGATACACCAGCGGAATGCCCCGTCCGGTATCGGCGTCGACGACATGAATCGCAAAGTAATCCGTCGCGGCCGCCTCCACGCGCGATGCCGCCAGCATCAACGCCCCGCACAGCCACGCCATTCGCCAAGCCTTGTGCCGCATCGCTCCATCCTTTCAATCCGCCGGATCATCCGCATCATCGTCGTCAGCCATCATCGTCGGACATCGCCGCCAGCGATGCTCGAATCTGTTTCGGCCGATTCGTCGTGATCGACTTCACGCCCAGCCGCCAGAAAACCCGGGCCTGCCCCGGATCGTCGACGGTCCAGACATGCGACGCAAACCCGCCGGCCCGCAGCCGCTCGATCATCGCCCCCGACACCGCGGCCGGCTGCGCTTCAAACCCCACGCCGTCGACGCTCAGCGCCTGCAGCGTCGCCATGAGCTCACCCTCGCTCGGCCGCCATCCTGTCGGCGTCGGCTCGAACTCCGTCAGCCAGCAGACGTCCAGGCTCGGACGCGCCGCCTTCACCGCGCGCACGACGTCCCGAGGAAAGCTGATCACCCGCACGCGGGATGCCGGGATGATGGTCCGATCGAGCACCTCCAGAAATGCCGGCACGATCTCGATGCCGCTTTTCAGTTCCAGAACAGCCCCCTTCCCTGGGGGAACGATCGCCAGCACCTCGCCCAGCGTCGCCACACGCTGGCCGGCAAAGCCAAGCGACTTCCACGCCCCGACATCCAGCCGCCGCAACTCGGCCAGGGTCTGGTCGGCGATCGCCCGCTTCAGGCCGGCGGTGCGAAAGGTGTCGGCGTCGTGATGGCAGACGATGTGCCCGTCGCGGCAGAGGTGAAAATCCCCTTCGATCGCGTCGGCCCCTTGTTCGAACGCCAGCCGAAACGCCGCCAGCGTGTTCTCCGGCGCGTCGGCCGACGCGCCGCGGGGAGCGATGATCTGCGGGAGGGAGGACGGGCTCATCGGTTCAGCGGGGCTCAGCGCGGCTCAGCGGGGCATCCGCCGGTGCATGGATCCGGGCGACGACCTCATCCGGCAGGCCCACGACATCGACCGTTTGCCCGGTCGTCAGCACCAGCCGACTGTAATCGCCCTCGGGTTCGATCAGCATGATCGCCGACGGGTTCAGGTAGATGACGTTCCCGGACAGGTGAGAGACGAGCTTGACCATGGCCTCATCCTACCCGAGACAGGGCCGACGCTTACTTGTCGCCCTGCGGCCGGGGTTGCCGCCCACGCTGCAGGCCGAAGCTCTGCAGGTAGCTGATCCACATCATCGACAGCCCGTTCGCGTACGCGCCCTGCACCACCAGATCCATGTAGTGCTGCGTCGGCGGAATGTGATACTTCTCCACGTTCACGCCCTGATACGTGATCGCCAGCCGTTGCTCTTTAGCGCCGAGCTGCGCGATGCTCACTTCAATTCGCTTGTAAACGCCCACTTCGCGCCCGGCATCATCCAGTCGGCGGCCGACTTTCTGGTCCAGCGTCTTCAGATCGGCTTCGGTCAGATCGAACAACACGCCCGAGACGTATTTGCCCGGGTCATAGACGATATCGCCGATGCCGCCCCCCCAGTATTCGCTGTAAATCGGGAAACAGAGCCGGTAGTTGTCCAGCACGGCCGCCTTCCCGTTTTTCATGGCGAGCGGGCGAAGGCCGTGATGCTTGCACCAATCACTGACGGCGCGGACGTTGAGGTTTGAACCGTAGGCGAAGTAAAGCACTGTCGAATGCACTCAAATTCAAGGCGGGCCGGTCGCACCGTGCGGCGTGCCCGGAGCCGCATTGTGGTCAAATCGGACGCGAATGCAAAAATCACCGAAAACCGCCCCGCCCCCGGCGGCCGGACGCGTCATGCCGGTGGCGGACGCGTGCCGAACCGCTCGGCGTAGGCGTCGAACGCCGCTCCGACGGCCGTCACCACGTCGAACGATGTGCTGGACCGCTCCCCCACGCGCTGGCCGGCGAACTCACCCGCCTTGCCGTGCACCCACACCGCCGTGCAGGCCGCCTCAAACGGCGCCGCCCCCCGCTGGCCGAGCAACGCACCGGCAATCCCGCTGAGAATGTCGCCGCTGCCCGCCTTGGCCAACGCGCTGCTGCCGGTGGTGTTGATGTACAGCTTCTGCCCGTCGGTGACGATTGTGCGATGCCCCTTCAGCACCACTACCTGCCCGAACGCGAGCGCCGCCCGCGTGGCGGTGTCGATGCGGTCGGCTTCGTCGTCATTGTTTTGATCGGTTTTGCCGAACAGCTTCCCCAGCCGCTTCATTTCGCCCGGGTGCGGCGTCAACACGCACGCCGCCGCCACGCGCTTGGGCCACGACCGACCGGCGGCCAGCAGGTTCAACGCATCGGCGTCCAGCACGGCCGGCTTTGCGGCGCTCAGCACATCGCCGACCCACTGCTTCGCGTCCGCCAGCTTCCCCAGCCCGGGCCCGATCGCGATAGCGTCGGCCTTGTCGATCGCGTCACGCCATTCCTTCGCATTCGGCAAGGCCAGACCGATCGCCTGCGGGCACAACCCCAGCGCCGCCAGCAGGATGACTTTCGGCGTCGCCAACTGCACGTAGCCCGCCCCCGCGTGATACGCCGCCAGCCCGCAGAAGGCCGGCGCCCCGATCATCTGGGCATTGCCCCCCACCACCAGCACCCGGCCGAACGTTCCCTTGTGCCCCTGCTCGGAGCGCTGCGCGAGCGGCTGAAGCGATGTGACCCGTTCATAGTTCATAGCGCCTCCGCGGCCGCGATCGAGCTGAACGTGATCGCATCCATGCCCAGATCGCCCACCTGTCCCGGCAGCAGCAACGCGTGCCCCAGCCCGCCGATCATCGCGGCGTTGTCGGTGCAATAGGACATCGGTGGAAAATACGACGGCAATTCAAAGCCGGCCATCGCCGCACGCAAGCCGCGATTCGCGCTCACGCCCCCGCCGATCACGACCGACTTCGCCCCATGCCGCGCGACGGCCCGGCGAATTTTCAGCAGCAACACGTCGATGCACGCCTGCTGAAAGCTCGCGCACACGTCCCGCAATTCCGCGGGCGAAATCGCCGAGGCGTCGCGCTCGCGCCCTTTGTGCCCGCGCACGTGATACAGCACGCTGGTTTTGAGACCGGAAAACGAAAAATCCAGGCTGTCGGCGTCGAGCCGGGAGCGCGGGAAGCGGATCGCCTTCGGATTCCCCTCGGCCGCCAGCGTGTCGATCATCGGGCCGCCGGGGTAATCCAGGTTGAGGATCGCCCCCACCTTGTCATACGCCTCGCCCACCGCGTCATCGATCGTCTGGCCGATTCGGGTGATGTCGGTCCACGACCGGATCAGGTAAAGCGCCGTGTGCCCGCCCGAGCAGACCAATCCAATCGCCGGCCACTCCGGGGCGACGCCGCCCGACAGCATGACGCTGTACAGATGCGCCTGCACATGGTCCACGCCGATCAACGGCTTGCCCAGCGCCCAGGCCAGCGTCTTGGCGGCCGTCACGCCGATCAGCAGCGACCCAATCAACCCCGGCCGCTGCGACACCGCGATCGCATCGACCGCCGACCAATCGCAACCCGCGTCCGCCAGCGCCTGTTCGATCACCGGCAGGATATTTTCGATATGCGCCCGGCTGGCGATCTCCGGCACCACGCCCCGATACACCCGGTGCAGGTCCACCTGGCTCGCCACCACGTTCGAGCGCACCCGCGTGCCCGCCTCAACGACGGCCGCCCCCGTCTCGTCGCACGTGCTCTCGATGCCAAAGATCACCGGCATGCTGCGTCCTGCTTACTTGAGCTTCTCGCTGACGACCGCCAACGCTTTTTCAAGCTGCGGATCGATCGGCTGCGTCGTCGGCACCGTCGTGCCGCTTGCCGATTGGGTCGTGGCCGGCGTCTTCAGCGCCACGCGCATGCTCTCGCTGCGGATCTGCGACTCAATCAGCTTCGCCTGCTGCTGGTCATCCATCGGCACGACGTAATCCGGCTCCACGCCCCAGGTCTTGGCGTCCTTCAGCCGCTGCACGCGCTCGCCGTTCGGCAAATACCAGTAGGCCACCGTCATCTTCAATTCGCCCGCGTTCGCGTCGAGCGGCATCACTTCCTGCACGCTCCCTTTGCCGTACGTCCGCGCTCCCACGACGACCGCCCGCTTATTGTCCTTCAGACTGCCCGCCATCACCTCGCTGGCGCTGGCCGAATGCTCGTTCACCAGCACCGCCATCGGGAAATCGGGCAGCGTTCCTTCTTCCTTCGCGTTGGTCACCTGCTCCGGCCGATTCCGGCCCTTCACGCTGACGATGACGCCCTTTTTCACGAACAAATCAATCAACTGCACCGCTTCTTCCAGCCGCCCGCCCGGGTTGAACCGCAGATCAAACACCAGCCCCTTCCTTCCCTCTTTCAACAGGTTCTGGCAAATCCCCGTGATCTGCTGGCCGATGTCCGGCGTGAACTGGGTCAGCCGGATGTACGCGATCTTCTTCTCCCGATCGGCCCAGTAGCTCCAGCTGTTGTCCGGATTCCGCTCGAAGCCCTTCACTTGCGGGACGACGAACTCTTCCCGCGTCATCGAAATGTCGACCACCTGCGCCTTGTTCCGCCGGATCGTCAGCGTCACTTTCGATCCGCTGGGCCCCTGAATCTTGGGGATGATGTCTTCCAGCCGCATGCCGACGATCGATTCGCCGTTCACCTTCACGATCACGTCGCCCGGCAGCACGCCCGCCTTCCAGGCCGGGCTGTCGTCGATCGGCGTGACGACTTCAATCTGCCCATCCGGGTCCTGGCTCAGGCGAATGCCGACGCCCTTGAAGTTGCCGTCCAGCGCATCGTTGAACGCCTCCTGCTGGTCGTTCGGCACATACATCGTGTACGGATCGAGCGTCGCCAGCATCCCGTTGATGCTCGCGACCTGCAGCTTCTTGTCATCCACCGGCTCAACATAGTTCGTGTCCACCTGCCGATAGATGTCCACCAGCGTGCGCACGAAGCGGTAATCGTTGTCCCGCTGCGCCAGTGAGCCGGGAACTTTCAGGACCAGGAAGCAAAGGATCGCGCCGCTGGCCATCCATGTGATTTTTTCACGATTCATTCTGACTCCATCATACGGCCAAGGCGGCCCGTCGTTCTTGGTTGCGCGTGATTCAGGTTCAGGCCAACAGCTTCAGGATCGCATCGGCGACGGCCTGCGGCTGTTCGAAGGGGGCCATATGCCCGGCGTTTTCGATCTCCACCAGCTTCGCCCCCGCGTTTCCCGCGGCGATCGCTTGCCCGATCGCGATCGGCGAAATCGCATCCGCCTTGCCGAAAATCAACCCCAGCGGCAGGCGCGTCTCTTTCAGGAATTCGGTGAAATCATCCCGATCGCGCATCGCGATCGAAGCCGCCGCCAGCGTCGGCGCGTGCTGCGATTCCATGATCCCTTTCAATCCCGCCACGATCGTCGCCGGCGCTTCGGGCGCGAGCATGTTGGGCAGCATTTGCGCCGTCACACCCTTGGCCCCCTCGGCCAGTGCGGTCGCCGCCATCGCGTCGCGCTTCGCCCGGGCTTGCTCGGTATCTGCCTCCGCCTTGGTGTCGACCAATATGAGTTGACTGACGACATCCGGGTTATATTTCGCCAGCGTCTGCGCGACATACCCGCCCATCGAAAGCCCCGCCACCGCGCACGGCGCGATCACCAGTTGATTCACCAGGTCGGCGACGTCATTCGCCAGGTCCTGCATCGTGAACGCATCCGCCGGCGCATTGATGCCGAAGCCCCGCAAATCCGGGACGATCACGCGGATCGTCCTGGACAACAGGTCGGCCACGCCGTCCCACACGCGCCCGTCCAGCGGGAACCCGTGCAGCAGCACCAGCGCCCGTCCGCGGCCGCGATCGGTGTAGTTGATTCTCGTGCCGTTGATGTCAAGTTGCGGCATATCCGCCACTGTATTCTACAATCGGATCGCTTGCACGGGATTCAACCCACGGCGCGCGTTGAGTATCGGCTCAGTCTATTTACAATCCCCGGCTGCACGGCATGGTTGATCCCTCACACAAATTCCAACTGACCGATTTCATGGACGTTCCCACGCTCCAGGAGATTCAGGACAGTTTCGCCGCCGTCGCCAACGTCCGGGCCACCATCACCGACGCCAACGGCACCGTGCTGACGCAGCCGAATCCCACGCGTGACTTCGTCGAGCGCCAGGACGCCATCGCCAAGGCCGAGGACGAAGTCCCCGAAGCCCAGAAGCAGGGACGCGAATACGTGGCCCCGATCATCGTGCAGGGCAAAAAACTGGGCACGATCCGGATGGCCATCGGCGCCACGAGCCGATCGATCGACGACGCCAGCCTCGCCAAGCTGGCCGAACGCTTTCAGATCGATCCGAAGACGATGCGCGCCCTGATCCGCCAGGTCTTCGCCAATTCCAGCGCCCGGGCGGCCGCGGTGCAGTTCGTCACCATGATCGCCAATGCGGTCGCCAGGCTCTGCTTCCAGGAATACGAGCTGCGTCAGCGGTTCAACGAGCTGACGACGATCTACAACGTCACCATGATGCTCGCCGAGCCGCGCGATCTTAAAAAGCTGCTCGACCGCGTCGTCCGCACCGTGTGCGACGTGATGGATGTGAAGGCCGCCTCCATCCGCATGATCGACACGGAAAAAGACGAGCTGGTCATCAAGGCCGTCCATAACCTGTCCGATCAGTACCTGAATAAAGGCCGCATCCGCCTGCGGCAAAGCGAGATCGATCGCGTCGCATGGTCGGCGCGCGGCTACGAAACCGTCCGCCACATGGCGACCGATCCGCGCGTGCAATATCCCGAAGAAGCCGAGCGCGAGGGCATCGCCTCCATGCTTTCCATCGGCATGCGCTACAAGGGCCGCCCCATCGGCGTGCTGCGCATCTACACCGCCGAGGAACGGGAATTCGAGCAATACGAAATCGACCTCCTCAAGGCGATCGCCGCCCAGGCTTCCGCGGCAATCGAAAACACCCGCCTGCTCGAAGAACGCCTGCAAAGCGAGGCCATCGAACGCCAGATCAAGATGGCCGTCGACGTCCAGCAACGCATGCTCCCCGACGAGCCGCCCAAAACGCCCGGCGTGGATGTCGCCTACACCTACATCCCCTGCTTCGAACTGGCCGGCGATTTCTTCGATTTCATCGAACTGCCCGACAACAACTTCGGCATGGTGATCGCCGACGTCAGCGGCAAGGGCGTTCCCGCGTCGCTGATCATGGCCAGCGTCCGCGCCGCGCTGCGGGCGCAGGTCGACAACGTCTACTACCTCTACGAAGTCGTCCGCCGGCTCAACACGATGCTCTATCGTGACACCAAGCCGACCGAATTCGTGACGCTCTTCTACGGCGTCTTCGACGCGCGCAACAAGCGCCTCACCTACTGCAATGCCGGCCACCCGCATGGCATGGTGCTGCGCAACGGGCAGATCATCGAACTGCCGAGCGACAACATGGTGCTGGGCATCGACCCGGACCAGGAATACACGCAGAATTTCTTCGACCTCGAGTCCGGCGACGCCATCCTGCTCTACACCGACGGCCTGCCCGACGCGATGAACTTCGACAACCAGCCGTACGGCAAGGAACGCATTTACCAAGCCTTCAAGGCCGGCGGTGCGACCGCCCAGGAAATCGCCGACCACCTGCTGTGGGACGTGCGCCGGTATGTCGGGCTGACCAATCGCTCCGATGACCTGACCATGATCGTCATCAAGGTGGCTTGAGCGCGCCCCCCGCCGGCGATAGGCTCGCCCGAAGACGTCCCCGAAAGTCGTCCCCGATTGCCCCGATCCTCCTGCCAAAGGTTCCGATGAAGCCCTTTTCTGTTTGCATCGCCCTGTCGTTGTTGGTGGCGCTGACCTTCGCCGGCCCGGTTCGTGCGGCGGACGCATTCGTGCACCCGGGCATCCTGCACACCACCGCCGATCTCGCCCGCATGCGCGACGGCGTCGCCAAGGGGGAGGAGCCCTGGAAATCGGGCTACGCCGTCTTCGCGGCCAATCCATTAAGCAAGGCCGACTACGCGATGAAAGGCCCGCTTGAAGTCACCGGTCGCGGCCCGGGCGAAGGCGCCAAGCTCCACACCGCCGATGCCGAGCATGATTGCGTAGCCGCCTACCAGAACGCCCTGATGTTCGCGATCACCGGCGACGCCGCGCACGCCAAAACCGCCCGAAACATCCTGCTCGCCTGGGCCAAAACGCTCAAAAAAATCGACGGCCGCGACAAAATCCTGGGTGCCGGCTTCTGGAGTTTCGAATTCGCCAACGCTGCCGAAATCCTCCGCTCCACCGACCCCAACTGGACGCCCGATGACACCGCCCGCGTGCAGGGCATGCTCAAGAATGTCTTCTATCCCGTGATCCAGGACTTCGCGACTTTTGCCAATGGCAATTGGGACGGCGCCTGCATCAAGGGGATGATGGCCATCGGCGTCTTCTGCGATGACCGGGCGATCTTCGATCGGGCCGTCGCCTATTACCGGCACGGCAGCGGCAATGGGTGCATCACCCACTACGTCATCAACGACGCCGGCCAATGCCAGGAAAGCGGCCGCGACCAGGCCCACACCCAGCTCGGCCTCGGACTGCTGGCCGAAGCGTGCGAGGTCGCCTGGAATCAGCACATCGACCTGTACTCGCTCGCCGACAACCGCCTGCTCAAGGGCTTTGAATACACCGCCAGATACAACCTCGGCGAAGACGTCCCCTTTGAAAAGCACGTCGACACCACCGGGAAGTATCCGCAATCGAAGATCTCCCCGCAAAGTCGCGGCGCGTTTCGCTCGGTGTGGGAACTCCCCTACAACCACTACCACAACCGCCTCGGCCTGCCGATGCCGTGGACGCTTCGGGTGTTGGAAAAGATCCGCCCGGAAGGCGCTCCGTTCGGGGCCGACAACCCGGGCTTTGGCACGCTGCTGTTTTCGCTCCCGCCGGCCGCCAAGTAAGCGGCATTCAGCGTTCGACGAACAGCAGCTTGCGCACCCGTTGCCATTGGGTGAGAACAAACAGGCGGATGCGGAGCTTTTTCAGCGCCCGATCGGTCGCATTCAGCCGCAGGCCGAACGCGATTTCTTCGGCCGCGTAGTCGAACTGGCCCAGCTCGATGTACGCCAGCGCCAGATTGTGACGCACCGCGACATTGCCGGCATCGATGTCCAGGGCGTGCAGGCAGGCTTCCACGCCCCGGTTGTGCCTTCCGCGCAGGCACTCCGCCACCGCCAGGTTTTGCCACGCCCGCACGTTGTCCGGTTCCGCCTGCGCCAGCCGCCGCAGACACGCCACCGCCAGCCGCAGTTCGCCGACATCGATCAGCATGTTGCCCAGGTCGAGCAAGATCCGCCCCGAGTCCGGCCGCAGCAAGAGTTCAGCCCGCAGGTGCGATTTCGCCCGGATCGTGTCGCCCCGCCGCACGGCGATCTGCGCGAGCATCAGATTGGCGCCGGCGAAGGTCGGATCGAGCTGCAGCACCGACCGCAACGCGTCGGCCGACGCATCCAGCCGGCCGCGCGCCAAAAGCAGCGCCGCCCGCGTGTACGGAATGCGTGCCGAGGTCGGTCCCACCCGAACCGCCTGCTCCAGCTTCGCCTCGGCCTCGTCGAATCGCCGCATGTCGATCAGCAGCGACACGTAATCCAGCAGCACCGACGCGTCATTCGGCTCCAGCCGCAGCCCTTCGATGTAGTGACGCCGGGCCAATTCCTGAAAGCCCCGGTGCCGCAAGGTCTCGGCAATGCGCGCCCGCACGCGCACGTGATCGCCCGACAGGTCGATCGTCTTCTGCCAGCAGAAGATCGCTCGATCCAGCTGCCCGCGCGCGGCTAAACTCTGGCCGATATTGAAGTAGCAGGTCGGGCACTGGTCCCGGTAAAGCCGGGCCGTGTAAAACATCTCCTCGGCCCGCTGGTGGTCGCCCAGCTCGGTGTAGCACAGGATTCGATTGCAGTAGGCCGGCTCGAAGGCCGGATCGATCGCTTCCAGCCGATCGAAAATCTCGATGGCCGCCGGATTCCGCCCCAGCCGGTGAAGCGACACGCCCAGATGGTTCAGGGCATGCACGTGGTCGGCGTCGATCTCCAGGGCGTCGCGGTAGGCGTCGATCGCCTGCTCGAATTGACCCATCTCATCCAGGGCGCGGCCGAGCTGGATATGCCAATCGATCTGGTACGGGGAGATAGACAACGCGGCGCGCAGTTCCTCCGCGGCCTCGGCCCAGCGCTTCTCGGCGATCAGCCGGCGCGCCCGCCGTACGCGATCTTCCGCATCCGCCCAGTGAAACTGACTCATGACACACCCGGGGACGACGGCCCGCAGTTGTACGTCGGGCCGCCCACGCGCGGCAAGCCGATTTCTTGCGGCCCCTCTGTTTTTTCGGCGAAACGGGCCGCCGGCTTGGGCGTCTGTGATGGCATCGCGGGAAAAAATGCGGTAGGCTGCCCGCGAACGTCGATACTTAAATAATTCTCCGTTCTACCGTTGGATGACCCTGCACCGTGGCAAACCGTGACGTGGCTCAATTGCTGATCGCGTCGGCCGTCCTGATGACGGTTACAGGGTCGCTCCACGCGCAATCCGCCGACCCCGCCCCCATTCCCACGAGCGACATCCCCAAGCTCAAGGCGCAGCTCTACGACCCGCAATCGTCCGCCCCCCAGCGGGAGCAGGCCGCCAGCCGCCTGCTGGTGCGGCCGGAGCCGGACGCACGCGTGCTGCTCGGGGGCACCCTGCTGGATTACAGCAATCCCGCCGCCCAGTTCGCCGCCGCCCGCGCGCTGGCGCTGAATCCCACCGCCGACGCCTCCCTGATCACGCCCCTGTTCGCGCTGATCGACCCGAACAACCCCGAGCCGCTGATTTCCGCGGCCGCCCAGGGGCTGACGGCATTCAAGACCGATAACGACGTTCTGACCCGCCTGCTGGGCCTGGCGACCAACGGCACCGACGAGCGCATCCGCTTGGCGGCCATCCGGGCGTCGGGCACGTTTGTCGACAAGCGCGTCGCCAATGCCCTGGTCGCGTTGATGGACCCCTCGGCCCAGCCCCCCAGCATCAACAACGCCGCCGCCGAGGCCATGGATTACATGACCGGCCAGAAGCTCGCCGGCAATGACTTTGCCGCCTGGAGCGCCTGGTGGCAGCAAAATCAAACCAAAGCCGACG
>JBQCCH010000322.1:0-12279 GCA_051962375.1 Tepidisphaeraceae bacterium | reverse complement strand
AGCGCGGCTTCAGCCTGCCCAGCCCCAACGCTCTGTATTCTTATATCAAGGGATGGCAAAACCCGGATCACCCGCGGCTCTGGCCCTGGATTTACCGAACGTACCGCTCCACGACGCCGCAGGTTTTCGTCCGGAATCCCTACTATTTCGCGGTCGATCCCAAGGGCAATCAGCTGCCCTACATCGACCGGCTGCAGATGGACGTGATCGACCCGAAGCTGGTTGCGATCACGTCGGCGAACGGCGGCGTTTCGATGCAGGACCGGGGCATCCAGTTCAGCGACTTCACCGAAATCATGAGCCGCCGCCAACAGGCCGGCACGCGTGTGCTCGACTGGTACTCGGCCATTCGGTCGGTCTGGGTGCTGAACCCGAATCTCAACCGGCGCGTCGATCCGAACGCGCCCGCCACTCGGTGGAAAGCCCAGCTGCTGGCAGACAAGCACTTTCGCCAGGCGCTGTCGATCGCGATCGATCGCGAGGAAATCATCCGGGGCGAGTATGTCGGCGTGGGCGAGCCGGCGCAGGTTTCGCCGGGCCCGGGGTCCCCTTTTGACAATCCCAAGCTCGCCAAAGCCTTCACCCACTACGACCCCGACAAAGCCGACGCCATGCTCGACGCCATGGGCCTCACGCATCGCGACAGCGAAGGGATGCGGACGTTCCCGGATGGCACGCGGATGACATTCTTCGTCGACTACACCGGCTTCACCGGCCCGGGGCCTGTGCAGTTTGTGGTGGATGACTGGGCCCGGGTCGGCGTTCGCGCCGTCAGCCGGGAGCGCGCTAGGCCGCTCTTTGGCGCGGAGAAAGAGGCGCTCGATTTTGACTTCCACGTCTGGACCAGCGAAAGCGATGCGGTTCCCCTGCTGCAGCCGCGTGAGTTGATCGCCAACGACGCCGAAGCCTACTACGCCGTCGGGTGGGGACGCTGGTTCCAGGCTGGCGGCATGTTCGACAGCCCGCAATCCAAACGGCCCGGCCAAATCCCGGTTCCCAAAGACAGCCCCATGTACGAAGCGATGCGCTGCTACACCCAAGCGCTCCGGGCGACGGATCTGGCGACGCAGAAAAAACTGATGTCGCGCGTCACCGACATAGCGGCCGAGAATCTTTGGACGATCAGCATCTCCACGCCCCCGCCGGCCCTGGTGGTGGTTGGGCAGGGATTGCGGAACGTGCCCAAGCATGCGACCAGCGCTTACCTCTACCTGACGCCGGCCAATACCGGCATCGAGACCTACTATTTTGAAAAGCCGTCGCTTTCGCCCGGCGCGATGCAGGATGCGCAGGCCTCGATCATCAAGGCCGTGCCCCGCCCCGGCTCGGCCGCCCAGCGTGCGACGGTCACCCCGTTCCAGCGGATGACCGGCTACGCCATCTGGATCGCCTGCATCTTGCTGCTGATCGTGCTGGCTTGGCGGTATCCCTTCATCGGTCGGCGTTTGCTGATCATGGTGCCCACGCTCGCGGTGATCTCGATCGTCATCTTCAGCATCATCCGCTTGCCGCCGGGTGATTTTTTGACCACGCGCATCACCCAACTGGAAGAAAACAGCGATCCCACTGCCGACCGGCAGATCGCAGACCTGAAAAATCTTTTCCACTACGAAGATTCGCCCGTCACGTTGTACCTGCGCTGGACCGGGCTGCGCTGGTTCGCGACTTTTAATCCGTCCGACCTCGGCCTGCTCCAGGGTGAACTCGGCCGATCGATGGAAACGCTGCAGCCCATCAGCACCATGGTCGGCGATCGCATCACGCTCACGGTGCTGATCTCGCTCGGCACGATCCTTTTCACCTGGGCCCTCGCGCTGCCGGTCGGCATCTATTCTGCGGTCCGGCAATATTCGTTGGGCGATTACGTGCTGACGCTCGTTGGCTTCATCGGCATGTGCGTGCCGGCATTCCTGCTGGCCCTGGTGCTGATGGCGGTTTCCGGCATGTCGGGCCTTTTCTCGCCGCAGTTCGCGTCGCAACCGGAATGGAATCTTCCCAAAGTCGTTGACCTTCTGAAGCATGTGTGGGTCCCCGTTGTGGTCCTGGGCATCGGCGGAACCGCGGGAATGATCCGCGTGATGCGCGCCAATCTCCTCGACGAACTGCGCAAGCCCTACGTCGTCACAGCCCGCGCCAAGGGCGTGCGGCCGACCAAATTGCTGGTCAAATACCCGGTGCGCCTGGCGCTCAACCCATTCGTCTCGAGCATCGGCGGACTTTTCCCGGCGCTGGTTTCCGGAAACGCCATCGTCTCGATCGTGCTCGCCTTGCCGACGGTCGGCCCGCTCATGCTCACCGCGCTATTCAACCAGGACACGTACCTGGCCGGCTCGATGCTGATGGTGCTGAGCATTCTCAGCGTGGCCGGCACGCTCGTCAGCGATCTGCTGCTCCTCTGGCTCGATCCGCGCATTCGCTTTGAAGGAGGCGGCCGATGAGCCTGGAACCCCCGCCGTCCGAAATCATCCCGCAAGGCGCGACGATCGAAGTCCTGGAGCCCATCCCGCAGGCGACGCCAGCCTCCAACCTCAGCCAATGGGCGCTGATCCGCCGGCGCTTCGCGCACCACAAGCTCGCCTTGTGGTCGCTGTACGTGCTCATCGTGCTTTACCTGGGCGCCTGCTTCGTCGAAGCCATTGCGCCGCAGGATCCGAACAAGCGGAATGTCGATTTTTCTTACTGTCCGCCGCAGCTCATCCGCTGGACGCCCAGCGACGGCCTGTATGTGCCGGCGATGACTCGGCAGGTGGATCCCGTCACGCTCCGCGTCAGCTACGTTCGCCACGATGACCAGATCGTTCGCCTGGGCCTCTGGGTGCGCGGCGACGACTACAAGCTCTGGGGCCTGATCCCCATGAATCATCACCTGCTCGGCATGCTCCCCGCCAAGGACCTCGCCGAAGCCAGCCAGCTCAGTTTCTATCCCCTCGGCGCCGACAAGTACGGCCGCGATCTGATGAGCCGCATCGTCTACGGCGCCCGCGTGTCGCTGTCGGTCGGACTCATTGGCGTGGCGGTCACGTTTCTGTTGGGCATGACGATCGGCGGCATCTCCGGCTACGTCGGCGGCCGCACCGACATGTTCGTTCAGCGGACCATCGAAGTCGTCAATTCCTTCCCGCAATTGCCCCTCTGGATCGCGCTCGGCGCCGCGTTGCCGGCTGACTGGTCGCCGCTGCGGGTCTATTTCGCCATCACGGTGCTGCTCTCCCTGCTCGGATGGACGGGCTTGGCCCGCGTCGTTCGCGGAAAAATCCTCAGCCTCCGTGAAGAAGATTACGCCCTGGCCGCCCGTCTGCTGGGCGCGAGCCATTCGCGGGTCCTGTTCAAGCACCTGCTCCCCGGGTTCACGAGCCATGTGATCGTCGCCCTCAGCTTGTCCGTGCCCGGCATGATCCTGGCCGAAACGTCCCTCAGCTTCCTGGGCCTGGGCTTGCGGCCGCCGGTCGTGTCGTGGGGCGTGATGCTCCAGGACTGCATGGATGTGCAGGCCATCCGCTACTACCCCTGGCTGATGGCGCCGGTATTTCCCATCATTTTTACGGTGCTCGCCTTCAACTTCGTCGGCGACGGCATGCGAGACGCCTCCGACCCGTACGCCTCGAACTAGCAGATGCCCATGACCCACGGACCCCAGGAAACCTCGCCCGTGCTCAGCGTTCGCGACCTCCGCGTTCGCTTCGACACCCATGACGGCGCCGTCGAAGCCGTCCGCGGCGTCAGCTTCGACCTCGGACGCGGAAAAACGCTCGCCCTCGTCGGAGAATCCGGCTCCGGCAAATCGGTCACCAGCTACGCGATCCTGCGCCTCACCCAAAAGCCCGGCTGCATCGCCGGCGGGCAAATTCTCTTCAACCCGCGCAGCCAGCCCCAGGTCGATATCGCCGGCCTGGCGGATCATGACGAGCGCCTCTTCAAAATCCGCGGCGGCGGCATTTCGATGATTTTCCAGGAGCCGATGACCGCCCTGTCCCCGGTCCACACCATCGAAAATCAGCTCGTCGAAGCAATCCAACTGCACCGCTCCATCAAGGGCCAAGAAGCCACCCAACTCGCCGCCGACATGCTCGTCAAAGTGGGCATCACCGAACCGCTGCGCCGCCTGAAGCAGTACCCCTTCGAATTTTCCGGCGGCATGCGGCAGCGCGTCGTCATCGCGATGGCCCTGGTCTGCCGGCCCGAAATCATGATCGCCGACGAACCGACCACCGCCCTGGATGTCACCGTGCAGGCCCAGATCCTTCGGCTGATCAAGGACCTGCAGCGCGAAACCGGCACCAGCGTGCTTTTCATCACCCACGATCTCGGCGTCGTCGCGCAGGTCGCCGACGACGTCGCCGTCATGCGCAAAGGGCTCATTGTCGAGCGCGGGCCCGTTCGCGAAATTTTCAATGAGCCGATTCATCCCTATACCCGGCAGTTGCTGGCGGCCGTCCCCCATCCGGAATTTGACGACCGCCGCCGGCAGCTCGCCGCCCCCTCGCCGATCACGGCCCGGCTCCCCGCGGGCCTTGGGTTTGCCGAGACCGCCACGCGCGCCCCGGCCGTCATGCATTCGGTCGGCGGAAATCGGGAAATTCTCCTCTGGCCGCAAGGAGCCCGCTCATGAATCCTCCGCCGAACCCAACCGCCGAGCCGCTTCTGAAAGTCCGCGGGCTCTGCAAATATTTCGTCACCAAGCCCGCCACCCGCAAAACCGCCGCCACCGTGGTGAAAGCCGTCGATGACGTCAGCTTCGACGTTTTCCCCGGCCAAACCCTCGGCATCGTCGGGGAGTCCGGCTCGGGAAAAACCACCTGCACCCGCGCCATCCTCCGCGCCATCGAGCCCACCGGCGGGTCTGCTATTTTTCAATCCCCCACGCAGGGGCCGGTCGATCTGGTCACTTATCCGCATCGCAAGCTCAAGCCGCTGCGCCGCGAGATGCAGATGATTTTCCAGGACCCGTTCAGTTCCTTGAACCCCCGGATGACCGTCGGCCAGATCGTCGCCGAGCCGCTGGTGATTCATGGGATCGGCAGCCGCCGCCAGCGCACGGAGCAGGTGGTCGCCATCCTGGAGCGCGTCGGCCTTCAGGCCGACCACATCTACCGCTACCCCCACGCCTTTTCGGGCGGCCAACGCCAACGCATCGGCATCGCCCGGGCGCTGATCCTTCGTCCCAGCCTGGTCGTCGCCGACGAATCCGTCTCCGCCCTCGACGTTTCCGTCCGCGCCCGCGTCCTCGACATGCTCCGCGACCTGCAAAAGGAGTTCGGCCTCACCTATTTGTTCGTCGCGCATGACTTGTCCGTGGTTCGATCGTTTTGCGATACCGTCGCCGTCATGTATCGCGGCCGGGTCATGGAATTCGGCGATACCCGCTCGGTTTTCGCCCAGCCCCGCCACGCTTACACCCGGGTGCTCCTGTCGGCCATCCCGTATCCGGATCCGGATCGCCCCTTTTCGCCGATGAGCGTGAGCGACCTGACCGAAGATCAGCTCCAGCCGCTCCCCTGCAGCTTCGTGGCCTAAGTCGCCGAAAATCGCTCGCGGCCGTTCCTGCCATTTTGTTTTCGCGTTTGGCCGACATCCACCGGCCCGGCCGGGGGTTGGCCTTCAAAAAACCGTGCGCCAGTGCGACGGCCCTTGCCCAGACCGCCACGCCACTTACGCCCCGCAAATTCGCGCGCGCCGCTCGCGTCACAGCCCGGCCGTCGCATCCATCCGTGCAAATCAAAATCGTGTCGCGCCTCATCACACCCCCGGGCACCGCCCCCTTTCCTGCTGCCGCCCCGGCCGGCCCTGTCAGCCGAAAACTGCACGAAAACCCCGCTTTTCCGCCAACGATCGCAATGAATTTCGGTATCGTGATCGGCCATGACTTCATTCGATTTCTCGAACCGTCACGTCGTCGTCACCGGTGGCACCGGCGCGCTGGGGTCGGCCGTCGTTGACCTGCTCGTGCGGGCCGGCGCGACCTGCCACATTCCCGCCCACCAGGCGCCGCCCGTCCCGACGTCGGACCAAGTCCGCGTGACGCCCGGCATCGATCTCGCCGACGAATCCGCCGTCACCCGCTACTACGATTCGCTCCCGCCGCTCTGGGCGTCGATCCACACGGCCGGCGCCTTCGCGATGGGCCCGCTCACCGACACATCGCTCGCGCAGTGGAACGCGATGCAGGACGCCAATGCCCTGTCCTGCTTCCTCACCTGTCGCGAGGCCGTGAAGCGCATGCGAGCGGCGGCGTCAGCGTCGGGATCGGGATCCACATCGGGCGGGCGCATCGTGAACGTCGCGGCCAAGCCCGCCCTTGTCGCGTCGGCGGGCCTGTGCGCTTACGCCGCCAGCAAGGCCGTCGTCGCGTCGCTCACGGTCAGCCTCGCCGAGGAGTTGGCCGCCGAATCGATCTGGGTGAATGCCGTCATCCCTTCCACGATGGACACCCCCGCCAATCGCCGCGCCATGCCCCACGCCGACCCCTCGAAATGGCCCAGCGTTGTCGACGTCGCGGCGACGATCGCCTTCCTGGCGTCACCGCAAAACGCCGTCACTCGCGGCGCGCTCGTGCCGGTGTACGGGCGCAGTTGAACGATGAGTTGAGCGGTGAATCGGCTGCATTCACGCGATCACCGCGCCTCACGCCGGCGCGGGCGGCTCGATATCCTGCGGCGGCTCTTCCACGTCCTTGGGCTGCGCCTCGAGCGAATCGTCTTTCACGACCAGCGTCCGCGCCGCCAAGTCACCGATCCGCTGGCTCGCCGGCGAAATGAACACGAAGAAGATCGGCAACACCAGGGCCAGGTCGATGATGCGCAGAATGTTCCGCAGCACGATCCGCCCGGCCGGCACGCGCGTTCCTTCGGGCGTCACCACGCGCAGCCCGAACATCAGCTTCCCGATCGAGCGGCCAAACACGATTTCCGAGAGCGTCACGTGCAGCAGATACAGCCCCAGCCCGATGAACTCCGGTGCATACAGGTTGGCCGACACCTGGTCCGGCGTCAGCGTGCCCCCTTCGGTGCGGCTGTAGAGCCACGCGTTGGCGATCAAGAGCGGAATCGCATCGATCACCGCCGCCGGAATCCGACGCGACAGCGGCGCGATCATCAGCTTTGAAACATCGATCGTCTCCCCCGCCGGCCGCTGCCGAAACGTCGCCAGCATCGCCAGCGTCAGCAACGCCACGACCACAACGTTCACCCATTCGTGCTCACGCTGCGCGGTGGTGTCGAGCCGGGCGATCTCGTCCGGCCCGGACTTCGCGCCGCGGCCGAATTGATCGAACCGCGTTTGCTTGATCGTCACGCCGTCGGTGGTCACGAATCGCAAGGACGTATCCACCACGGCCGTATCGTTCGGCTCGGGCAGTTCCAACGACTGAATCTCCGCCGGGCGGTCGGTGTGCACGTCATACACGCTGATCCGGCCGTCCGATCCGTGCCGCGCGAGCATCGCCGCCGGTGCGCCGGAAATCAGCTCAAACGCACGACTGCGATCCAGGTTGCAGACGCGCTGCCACGCGCCGTCTTGCAGCTTCGCCACTTCAATCGCGTCTTTGCCGGCGTAAGCGATCCACGGCACGCCCTTGTAAGCGGCCACCGACGATTGCTCCGGCGTCGCTTCGGGCGGCAGGTCCGCCTCCCTGCTCCACCCGGCCGACTGATTCCAGCGATACAGCGCCAGCGCCGGCGGACCCTTGGCCGCCCGGGTGATCGCCAGCAGCGTTTGCCCGTCCCCGGCAAATCGCGTAGCCACCCGATCCTGCGGCAACCCCGGCCCCAGCACGCTGCCCCCGCGCCAGACCAGTTGCCAATCGCCGCTGGCGCTCAAAATCGCCAGGCGATCCCCCACCGCCGCCACGTCGGTCACCTGCGATTGCAATTGTGCGATCTGCGACCACTTGCCCGATGCTTTGTCCACCAGCATGCGCACGCTGGTGAAATGGTTTTTCGGGTCATTCGGATCCTGGTTGACCAGGCACACCCAGTAATGCTCGCCGCTGCCTTCAATGCGCAGGTCGGCCGGGCGATCCGCACCGATCGCGCTCGATGCCAGGCACAGCAACAGCAACCACAGGCCGACGATGCACCGAATTTTAACCATCGATCCGCTTCTCATGGGTAACGCCCGACCGCCCGCCGGGGAAGGCAAAGCTCCGCTCGTTCGGCGCGCCGTTCTGTTCACGCTGAAGCACTTTCAGCTTGATCAGGAAGGTCGAACCGGTGTCGGGAAAATACATGTCGTACACGCTCGGCATCAGCACCGCGGGGTCATACCCCTCGATCGCTTTCGGCTGCGAAGTATAGGCCCGCAACACGACCCGGCCATTGTCGTCGAACAGCAGCACCATCCGCGGCAAAAGCGTCTGGCGGTCGTACCAGACTTCCTTCTGCGTCGCCCACCGATCGCTGAGCCGAATCTGCCAGGTCAGCATGTAGCAATCCTGGTCGTTGTTGAACCGCAGCGTCGGCACGGGTTGCTTCAGCAGGTCATGATCCAGCGGCGTGATCGCGATCACCTGCGCCAAGAGATCCGGACGGATCGGCAGGATGCGCCGCGACGCCGACGACGAACTGGCGTGCTCGCCCCACCACATCGTGTCGGATTGCGGCAGCGTCACCCAGAACCGGTCTTCGTTCGTGCCGATGTCGAACACTTTTTGCGTCAGCACCTTCCCCACCAGCCGCAGGTTTGCCGGGGGCGTGTAGAGGAGCGTCAGGTCGCCGTCGCCGGAGGTCGCCTTTTTCGATTGCGGGTCGATCAGGTTCGCGCTGAAATCCCCCTCGGCCCGCAGCGAAACGATGCGCTCATTGCGATCGTTCAAGTGCCCCACCACCACCGCGAGCGAATCGGTCGGCCCGGTGTAGGGCGGCTTCACCTGGGTCTTTGGAACGCAACCCGCCGCCAGCACCAGGGCGCTGGCGCACCACATCAATCGCCGCATTACAGGTCCTCGTTCATGATTTCGCCAAGCTGCGTGCTGACGGCCTTGACCTGGTCTTCGGTCAGATGTGGATTCAGCATCGACAGCCGATCCTGCTTCCCCTTGGCTTTGACGATCCAATACTCTTCGCCGTCGCGGTTTTCGCTGGCCTCATAGGTCAGCAGCCGCTTGCGCATCAGGATCAGGCCCAGCACGAAACGGAAATGCAGCTTTTGCGGCTCGGCGGCGTCGCTCAGGCGCTCGAACAGCGTCGCCAGCACTTCGTCATCGACGAACGGCTTTTTCTTCACCTGTTCCGGGTGCGGCATCACGCTCTTCCAAAACGCCAGCGCTTTGGAGGCATCCACCTGCGGCCAGGCGGCGAGTGAAATATCCTGCCGCTCCATGCCGGCCGGCGTCTCATTCAGCACGGCCATGAACGATTCCCCCGGCGCGATCGGCTGGCCGGTGACGGCGCACTTTCCCGCCGGTCGCGAGACGCTGTAAGCGGATTGGCCTGGCAGAGCGACGGTCGGGCTCATCGGCGTCACTCTACCACAAAGGTCCGCTCATTCGTACCGCCGGGCCCGACTTCAAACCGGATCGTCCGACCGCATTTCGGGCACCGCCCCACGTACGCCTCCGCCCCCGCGCGCCGATACACCCGCTGATACACCCGGCAGCAGTTGAAGAGCACCGACAGATACGGCAACCCCCGCGGCGCAGACGCCGGCTCGGCGCCGCCCAGCCCCGCGATGTCGAGCTTGTAATCGCGCGGGTCGCTGGTCATGACTGGCGGGCGTGAATCGCTTCGATCAGCGGACGAACCTGCGCGATCCCCCGCCGCAGCAGCTGCTCGCAGTCGGCCTCTATCCCCTGGCGACGAACGGCCTCTTCCATCGACGGCAGATTCACGCGGACATTGTGAATCGCGCACCGGATCGTGGCCATCGCCAACTCCCCGCACACGGCCAGATCGCTCAGCAGCCATTTGTTGCTGGTGGCGACCACCGCATTCGCGATTTCCAAGATCGCCAGTGCCATCGCCCCGATCGTTTGCGGCACGCGGATGCAGGCGTTCGTCAATTCGGTCAGATCCTGGCCCGCCTTCTTCGCGTCCGAATACGCCTGGAAAACGGCCTGATCTTCCACGACCAATTCCAGCAGCATCTTCCGGGCGCGATGCAATTCATCCAGATGCCGCTGATTCACCGCCGCATGCTCGGCCAGGTCTTTCTTGCCGACCGAGTAGTTCAGCACCATCTCCCCCATGCACGCGGCCAGCGCCCCGACCAGGGCCGCGACCGAGCCCCCGCCCGGCGTTGGCTGCTTCGCGGCGGCGGCGGAAACGAACGCTTCGAGGCTGCTCGATCGATCCATCATGCGTCATTCCCGACAAGCCCAGCCGTCTGATCCGCTGCCCGCTATGCACTGGCGCTTATTCACTGGCCACTATTCGCTATTCGTTATTCACTGCCCCTCACTCACTGCCCGTCGACTCGTGCTCGACTTCGTTCAGGTACGTCAGCGCCCGCTCCAGCTCGCTCTTGAGGTGCCGCACCCGCAGCAGGCTCTTGACGCGCGTCAGCAGCTCAAACTTGTTCACGGGCTTGGAGACAAAATCATCCGTCCCGCACTCGGCCGCCTGCTCGATGTCCCCCAGCTCATTCAGGGCCGTCACCATCAGTACCTGAATGTCACGCGTGGTCTCGTCCGATTTGAGCTTGCGACACACCTGGAACCCGCTCATGCGCGGCATCATCACGTCCAGCAGGATCAGGTCCGGATTGTGCTCGCGCACCTGCTCCAGCGCCTCCACCCCGTCATACGCCATCACCAGCTTCACCGGCAATGACTCCAGGAAGGCCGCCAGCAATTCCACGTTCTGCTTGTTGTCATCAACAATCAGCACCGTCGAATTCGGCAGAAAAGACTCGTTGTTCGCGACGGCGGGTTCGGGGGCGTTTGATTCTGTCATGATGCAGCTCCATCCCGCACAACTCGCGGGCATTTCGCTCCCCGCAAGCTTAAGGCCGCCGATGACAGGCGTAAAGCGTCATTCCGCCACCGGCAGCTGCACTCTTTTTTTCCATTGGCCGACGATCCATGACGGGCGGAAGAAGAGAAACGCCCCGATCACCAGGTAAACCGCGGGGACATAAACGTCCTGCAGCGATTCGAACGGCGGAGTTGAACCGGGCGCTGGCGCCGAATCCGCGTGCATTTCGCGATACCGGATGACCCATTTCACGAACGTCGTGCCGAATCGCGTGACTGCGAACGTCAGCCACCAAAGACCCAGTGCCACCGCCGCGAGCGCGACGAAGCCCGTCGCTGTGCCGCTGACGCGGATGTTCGATTGAACCCTAAAGATCCGAGCGCTCAGCGGCCTGGCGAAGGTCAGCAACCCCACACCCAGGATAAGATAAACCGCAGGTGGGATGACCCAAGGTGAAAGATTGGCCAAATTCGCGAATCGGTCATCAACAATGGACCAAAGAACGCCGGCGCCTTGTGCAGCGGACTGGACGCTGATGGCCAGCACCCATAACCCCACCGTTTTCACCGCCACATAGCCCAAGTCGGCGACGTTGGTGTCCAACCGTTCACTGCCGCCGATCGTCTCGTTTTCGCTCATCGCCACTCCTTCGGGTCGTCGCGCAATTCATCCCCCGTCGCGCGATTCATCCCACCGTCGCGAGCGACGGCGTTTCCACGCGTTCGCCGAACATCGTCATCCGCTTGGCGTCGGTGATTTTCACCTGCACGAGCTGGCCCTTCAGGGAAAGGTCGCCGTCGAAGACGACCGATTGATCGCCGCGCGTGCGGCCGACCAGCTGGGTCTGCGCCGCCCCCTCCGCCTCCCCGCCGCGGCCCGGGCGGCCGAAGCCCGCGCCCAGTTCCACGCCATGGATCGGCTTGGCCTTGCGGGCGACCGATTTACTTTGGCCTTCCACCATCAGCTCCACCGTCTGCCCGATCATCGCCAGGTTGTTTTCGATGCAGACCTCGTTCTGCGCTTCCAGCAGTCGATTATTGCGATGTCGCTTCACGTCTTCCGGAATATCATCGTCGAACCGGTCGATCGCCGTCGTTCCCGGGCGCGGGCTGTACTTGAAGATGAAGCTGTTCTTGAATTTCGCGTAGCGGACGATGTCCACGCACGTTTCGAATTCCTCATCCGTTTCGGTCGGGAACCCCACGATGAAATCGCTCGCGATCGCGATGTCGGGCATCATTCCGCGGGCCCGGTCGATGAAGTCGCGATATTGCTCGATCGTGTACCCGCGATTCATCAGTTTCAGCACGCGGTTGCTCCCATGTTGCGCGGGCGCGTGCAGGTATCGGCAGATGCGCGGGCAGTCGCGCAT
>JBQCCH010000321.1:0-7042 GCA_051962375.1 Tepidisphaeraceae bacterium | reverse complement strand
CGGAACATGGGCACCGAATACGCCCGCTTTTACCGCCACGCCTGGCAAAGCGCCGCCACCCAACTTGGCGCCAGCTACTGCGCATTGGACGCAGACATCGCCCGCATCACGCTGGGGCCGGTGAGCACCGTTGTTTCGCGGAATACCACCGCACTGGATGATCCGGTCACGCTCGAACTCGCCGGCGACAAGGAACTGACTTACGCCCTGCTCGAACAGGCCGGGCTGCCGGTTCCGCGGCACCTGTGCTTCTCGCTGCGCGACCGTCGAAACGCGGCCGAGTTTCTGCGGCGGATCGCGCAGCCGTGCGTGATTAAGCCGGCATCCGGCACGGGGGGCGGGCGCGGCGTGACCACCGGAATCACCAGCGGCGCGCGCCTCGCCAAAGCCATCGCCCACGCGTCGGTCTACGGCACGCGACTCGTGATCGAAGAGCAGGTCGCCGGCGACAACTATCGCCTGCTTTTCCTGAACGGGCGATTGATCGACGCCTTTGTTCGGCACGCGCCCCACGTCATCGGCGACGGCCGATCTTCCATCGCCGAGCTGATTCACTCGGCCAACGCCGATCGCCTGCAGCATGGCTTCACCCGCTCGCAGGTCTTGATCACGATCGATGCCGATCTTGCTCACACGCTGTCCCGCCAGGGCTTTTGCTTGCGTTCCATTCCGACGGAAGGGCGCTGCGTAGCGCTCAAGACCGTCATCAACGAGAACGCCGCCGACGACAATCAACCGGCGATGCATTGCCTGGGGGAGGCCGTCATCGATTCGGCGCGGCGCGCCGCGGCGGCGGTCGGCGTGCGGTGGGCGGGCGTGGATCTGATCCTGAACGATCCGAAGCAGCCGTTGGAAGCGAGCGGCGGCGTGGTGCTGGAAGTCAACACCACGCCCGGACTCTACTACCACCATCAACGCAAACATCGCCCCGCCGCCGTCGCGGTGGAAGCCCTTCGTGAATTGCTCCGGCCGACGCCTTGCCGTGTTCCGGCGGAGCATCCCCCTGAACCCGCACTTTCGACTCAATGAGGCTTCGCCCATGCTCGATTTCATTGACCCACCCGCGCTCGACGCACCCTCCGACATCGTCCCCGCCGCCGATGTCCGCAAAAGCCCCCCGCGCCCGGCCCGGCCGCCCGTTATCCTTCTTGGCGGCGACGCCAATTCGATCTCCGTCGCTCGCGATCTGAGCCGGATCGGCGCGAAAGTCTACGTCGTCACAGAGCCGGACATCGTCGTGAATTATTCCCGCTATGCACAGCCCCTGCACGCGCCGGGCCCGGGCACACTGGAAGAACGCTGGGCGCGATTGCTCTTAAGCGATGAGGTCGCGCCGCTGCACGACGCCGTCGTTCTGGCGTTAGGGGATATCGGCATTCGCGTCCTGGCGTGGAATCGCCCGGCCCTGCTCGAACGCTATCAATTGGCCGACTCTGACCCCAATGCACAGCTCGCGTTGCTGGACAAGCTCACCACTTACAAACTCGCTCGCCAGGCCGGCACGCCGACGCCGAACTTCTGGGAGATCACCTCTCGCCAGCAGCTCCTGGACGCCCGACCGGAAATGAACTTCCCGCTGATGTTCAAGCCGCGCATTTCGCACGTGTTTGAGGCGAAGCTCGGGCGGAAGCACGTGATCGTCGAAGACTTCGACGAGCTACTGCGCGTCTGGGATCAATTGGCGGACACCGGCCTGGAGGTGTTGCTGATGGAAATGATCCCGGGCCCGGATTCGCAGTTGGCCAGCTATTACACCTACCTGGATGCCCAAAGCCGGCCGCAGTTTCATTTCACGAAGCGCATCATTCGGCGGTTCCCCACCAACATGGGGTCGGCCACCTATCACATCACCGATCATGTCCCTGAGTTGCACGAATTGGCCAATCGCTTGTTCAAGCACGTCGGGCTGCAGGGACTGGCGAATATCGAATTTAAGCTCGATACGCGTGACAACACGTGGAAGGTGATCGAATGCAATTGCCGCTTCACCGCCGCCAACGTGCTGGCGACGGCCAGCGGCTGCCAATTGTCCGTCTGGGTGTACAGCCACATCGTCGGACTCCCGCTGCCCGACATGAGCCGATTCCGCGACGGCCTGACGCTATGGGATCCGGTTCGCGACTTCTGGGCGTTTTGTGAGTTGCGTCGCATGAAGCAGATCACGCTGCTGCAATGGCTCCGCAGCCTGCCGCGCCACCCGATCCTGCCTTTTTTTACGCTGCGTGACCCGCTCCCCGCGATCATGCGGACCCTCAAGCCCCTTCGCCGCAAATATCGCAAACTTCTTGGAACGCCTTCGGCCGTGGGAGGCGACTTGTGAAGCCCGTCAATGTTGTCCACATCATCAATAGTTTTGAGCACGGCGGCGCCGAGTCCATGCTGTGTGACCTGGTGACATACGCCGACCGCCAACGCTTCCGGACGGCGGTGATATCGCTGATCGATGACCTGACGGTGGCCGGCCCGGTCGTCCGCGCCCGGGTGCCGATGGAGATCATTGGCCTGCGTCCGCCGGTGCCCAGTCCCGCGGCGATCGCCCGTCTTTGGCGCTGTCTGCATCGGCATCAACCGGATGTCGTGCACTGCTGGATGGATCACTCCAACCTCATCGGCGGGCTGGTCGCCCGAGCCTGCACCTCCGCCAAAATCATTTGGGCCGTTCACCATTCCCAGCATGACGCCGGCGTGGCCAAGCTGACAACGCGGCGGACGGGGGGCGCCGGCGCACGGCTCTGCCGCCATCTTGCGGACGGCATCGTGTACTGTTCGCAGGCCTCACACGATGCCTACCGCCGCGCCGGCTTTTCCGCCAACCGTGCGAAGGTCATTCCCAACGGATTTGATGTGTCCCGCTTTCGCGTCGACCCGAGCGCCCCAGGGTGGCTCCGGGAATCGCTCGGGTTGACGCCCCGGACAAAACTCATCGGGATCGCCGCCCGCTTTAATCCGCAGAAGGATTTCCCCACGTTTTTCGCCGCCGCCGGCCGGCTGGCGCAGCAGCGGGAGGATGTGGCCTTTGTCGTATGCGGCGCCGGGCTCGACGACGGCAATGCCGAGCTTTCATCGCTCATCCGCAACCATCATTTGAATGGGCGCGTTCATTTGCTGGGTCCGCGTCGCGACATGCCCCGGATCTATGCCGGGCTGGATGTGCTTACGTTGTCGTCGATCACCGAAGCCTTTCCGCTGGTGCTCGGCGAGGCGATGGCCTGCGGCACGCTGTGCGCCGCCACCGATGTCGGCGACGCCGCCCTGATCATCGGCGACACCGGCCGGATCGTGCCGCCCCGCCAGCCGGATCTTTTGGCCGCAGCATGGCATGCGCTTTTGGAGCTCCCGCCAGAAGATCGTGCGGCCGCTTCAACTGCGGCGCGACAACGCATCGCCGAACGGTTTGAGATCGGCGCCATCGCGCGAACCTACGAAGATTTTTATCTCGAGGTGCTCGCCGCAAGCGCATCGACGCCATTTGCGACGGCGTCATCCGCAACACCGCCTGCGCTTCGACTGAGAAAGGATCACTCATGCAATCCGAATCAGAGCAGCTTCGCATCCTGATGATCGTCGAATCGAGCGCCGGCGGAACGGGCCGGTATGTGCTTGATTTGGCCGAGGGGCTTTCGCAACGCGGTCACCGGGTTCATTTGATCCATTCCACACGCCGCGTCGATCGCCTGTTCAGCGATCGGCTGGACGCGATCGAAGGACTTACCGCGTTGGGCCTGCCGATGCGCACGGCGCCGCACCCGCATGACGCGCTCCTGCTCGCCAAGATTCATCGTTACGCCCGTCGGCATGGGCCGTTTCACATCATTCATGGGCACAGTTCCAAGGGAGGCGCGCTCGCCCGGCTGGTCGCCTTGGGCACGGGCGCCCGCGTCTGCTACACGCTGCACGGCCTGATCATGATGGATCCGCAATTGAAGCCGATGAAGAAGCGGCTCTATCTCGGCATCGAGCGACTGCTGGCGCCGATCACTCAATCGATCATTGCCGTCTCACCGGAAGAGCAAAGGGCGGCCGTCGCGCGGGGATTGGGCGATGAGCGGGTTCATCTGGTGCCCAACGGCGTCGGCCCCTCGCAATGCCGGCAGCGGCTTGCGGCCCGAAGCTCCATGGGGCTGGGCGAGCGCGACATCGCGGTCGGCTTCGTCGGTCGGCTGGTCGAGCAGAAAGCGCCGCACGTTCTGCTGCGGGCGTTCGCCTCGGCCCATGAGGGTTGCGATCGCCTGCGATTGGCCATCGTGGGGGACGGCCCGCTTAAGCCGTCGCTGCTTCGGCTGGCCGAGCAATTGGAGATCGCGCGGAAGGTGATTTGGCTCGGCGAATGGGATGCCCGCGACTATCTGGAAGGGTTCGACATCTTCGCCCTTTCCAGCCGCAAGGAAGGGCTGCCGTATGTGGTGCTGGAGGCGATGGCGAGCGGGCTGCCCGTGGTCGCCACGCGGTCGGCGGGCGTGGAACTGCTCACCCGACCCAACTTCAATGGCCACGTCGTGGAAACCGACGATGCCGATGCTTTCGGCGGCGCGCTGCTGCATCTGGCGATCGATGAGCCCACCCGCGCCCGCTTCGGGCTCAACGCCCGCGCGTACAGTCGGCGATTCACCGTCCAGGGCATGGTCGCCCGGACGCTTCAGGTTTACCGAGCCGACGCCGCGGTTCCCGCGACGATCGGAGCTGAGCAACTGACATGATTCAAACGCTGGACCACTTCATTCGAACGACCGATGCCGTGCTTTCCAGAGCGAGGCTCTCGCTGCTCGGCGAGAGCGATGCGCTGCGGTGTTTTATTTTTCACTCCATTTTCCGCGATCCGGCCGATGCGGCATTAGAGCTGATCGATCCGCTGCAGAAGACCACGCTGCAGCAGTTCCGCGAATTCATCGAGCACTTTCTGGGGCAAGGCTATTACTTTGTTTCGCCCAACGATGTGCTGCGCGGCCTGCCCAAGGGGGGGCGGTTTGCCATGGTGACCTTCGACGACGGCTACTACAACAACAGCCATGTCGTGCCCATTCTCGAAGCGTACGGCGTGCCGGCGACGTTCTTCATCTCCATCAACCACGTGCTGCAACACAAGTGTTTCTGGTGGGACGTTCTTTACCGCGAACGCCGGGCGCAGAAGGCTCCGGAAGCGCAGATAGAATGCGAGGCACGCTCCCTGAAATCACTGCGGAATGACCAGATTGAAACGCTGCTGATCGCGGAGTTCGGCAGCGACGCCCTGCAGCCGCGCGGCGACATTGATCGGCCCTTCACGCCGCGAGAACTCCGGCAATTCGCCGCCAGTCCCTGCGTGCATCTGGGGAATCACACCGCCGACCACGCGATCCTCACCAATTATGATCCGCCGGCCATGCGAAAGCAGATCGGCCGGTGCCAGCACTTGCTGCAGGAGATCACCGGCGAAAAGCCTGTCGCCATCGCGTATCCGAACGGCAACCACAGCGACGCCGTCGTGGCCGCGAGCCAGGCGGAAGGGTTGCGGCTGGGCTTCACCATCCGCCCGTGCCGGGTCAATCTGCCGACGACCCGCGCGGACGCCTCGCCGATGCGCCTCGGGCGGTTCTGCCTGAAGAGTGAAGGGTCGCTCCAGGCCCAATGCATGAGCGCGCGTTCCGACTTGCCGTGTTACGCCCTGATGCGTGACCTGTATCTACGGCTCGCCCGCGGCTCGCGCGGGCACTGAGCGATCGCCCGAATGACAGCCAGGGCGGTGCGATTTGGCGCACCGCCCTGACGAGCTGCCCTCAGATCGCTGCGGCGCGTTACGCCTTTTGCCAGACTTTGACGTAATCGACCTGCATCGTGGCCGGGAACGGCGTCGAGCTGTTCGGCGCACCGGGCCAATTGACGCCGACCGCGACATTCAGCATCAGATACATCGGCTCATTGATGACGTTGGTCGAGGTGTGGAACACCTGCTTGCCGTCCAGATACCACGTGATCGAGCCTTTTTCCCAATCGACGCCGTAAGTGTGGAAGCCCTTCGTCAGGTCAACGCCCATGTTTTGGCCGGTGCCGATGTCTTGGCCGTTGACGTGATAGTGCGTGTTGAGAACGTTCGGCTCGCTGCCGATCAGTTCCATGATGTCGATCTCTCCCTTGCCGTCATTATGGCTGGCCGGGAGCATCCAGAACGCGGGCCAGATGCCTTGCCCGGTGGGGAGTTTGAGCCGCGCCTCGGCATAGCCGTAGGTGAAGGTGTACCCCGGCGCGTGCCCATTTTCGTCGCCGCCGGTGGTCACCAGGCCCGACGTGTAGTTGTAGGTCTTGCCATTGAAGCGAGAGACATTGCTCTGCTTGCTCGCGGTGATGTTGAGCATTCCGTTGCTGACGCTCAGTGCGCTGGGCTTGTAGACCTCGAGCTCGCCGTTGTCGCCGACATCCCCGTTTTGCCACCAATATTGGGTCGACCAGTCGCTCGACAAAGACGAGCCGGAGAAGTTGTCGGCGTACGTCTGCTTCCACGTCCCAGCGATCGGCGGATTATCCGTCGAGGTCGGGGTCGGTGTAGGCGTGGGGGTTGGGGTCGGCGTTGGCGTGGGAGTTGGTGTGGGCGTCGGTGTCGGTGTGGGCGTCGGCGTCGGCGTCGGCGTCGGGGTTGGGGTGGGTGTAGGGACCGGCGTCGGTGTCGGTGTGGGCGTAGGCGTTGGTGTTGGCGTCGGGCTCGGCGTGGGCGTGGGTTGGCCGACGCCGTGACCGCTGTTGATCACCTTGAAATTCACGAACAGCGTCCGTCCATGATTGCCCAGGGCGCGATCGCGCGTGTATGCCGTCGCCGACAATCGGTAAGTCTGCTCATTGAACGGAACCACGTTGTAGTGCCACGCGCCATGGCTGTAGTAATCGCCGGCCAGCGAGTAGGGCTCGACATTTTCCAGGTGTTTCGATCCGTTCAGATTGAACACAACGCTTTGCGTGTCGCGCGTGGCAAGGGCGCGAACGCTGAGGTGCTGCGTCGGCAATTTGGCGAGGTCAATGGTGCTGCCCTGCTTCACGGTGGCGAGCGTGGCGCCGGTGTCGGCATTGACGAGCA
>JBQCCH010000320.1:0-5072 GCA_051962375.1 Tepidisphaeraceae bacterium | reverse complement strand
AGCGTGATGTTGGCGGATCGGCCGGCTTTATCCGGGACTTCCAGCCGCGTGACGATGCCCCCCAGGGCGATCACTTCCATGCGCACGCCCCGCCCGTTGTCGAGCACGTACCGGGAGACGGGGGATCCGTCGGGCATGACGCCAAAATCGCTGATTTTCTTCACGCTGGGCGATCCACTCACGCAAGACTCCTTCAATAAACAGTCCGGCGATGATGGTGGAACCGGCCAACACATTCAAGCGCCGCCCGCCCCGCCGCCAAAGTCAGGGGCCGCTATACAAGCGTAAGAATTCGCTTAGCATAATGTTGTGTCGAACGGATCATCCTTACGGTCGCTGCGATTGGCTACGGTTGCCCGCGTGTTGGGCGAAGACCTGCGCGAATGCGTCAAGCGTTCGCGAGCCCTGGGGTTTGAGGGGTTGTGTGTCGACGCCATCACGCGTTCGCTCGACCTGACGACGCTCTCGGCGACCGGGTTCCGGGATGTTCGGCACGTGTTTTCGGGCCAAGATCAGGCGCTGGTGGCGCTTCGGGCCGAAACCGGGCCGGACGGATTGGGGCCGGGCTCGGATACGGATCGCGTGCTGGATCGAGCCGACGGCGTGCTGCGGGCGGCGGCGGCGCTGGGCGTGACCACCGTCTGCCTGGATCTCGGCCGACTCCCGCCGGCGCCGCGCGTGACCAAGCCCAAGCCCGCCGTCACCCCGCAGATGGCCGGCCTGCTGATTCTTCCGGAACCGGTCGCGGCGCCGGAGCCGATCGAAGAACCGGTGCCCACCATCGTCGATCCGGCCGTCACCAGCCACTGGACCCAGGCGATGGCGCACCTCGGCGAGATCGCCGACCGGTACGGCGTGATGCTCGCCCTTTCCAGCACGCTCAGCAGCTTTGCCCCGCTTCAGCAAATCCTGGAACAGGTCCGCTGCCCCTGGTTTGGCGTCGACCTGGATACGGCCGGCCTGTTGAAAGACCGGTGGTCTTTGGATGAAACGTTCGACGCGTTCGGCCCGCTGATTCGCCATGTGCGGGCGCGGGACGCCGTCAAAGGCGAAGGCCAGCGCACCAAGCCGGCGATCGTCGGGCGTGGGGATTTGCCGTGGCGTTCGGTGCTGCAGATGCTCGATGCGGCCGGCTACCACGCGGCCGTGACGATCGACCCGACCGAACTTGCCGATCCCCCCGCCGCCGCCGCCTCGGGCCTGAAACAGTTGAAGGCCTTTCTTGAATCCGCCTGACCCGCCGCACCTGCCCCTGGCTCAACCGTTCGGGCTCGCCTGGGTTCATTTCGCCCGGGTCTGATTTCGATTACCTTCACCCGCCACATGATCGGCGGATGGGAATTCTTGATCGCAGGCGTCGCGAGTTTCGTTTGCTCGCTCGTGTTCACGCGGGGAATGATCTGGCTGTCGCCCCGCATCGGGTTTGTCGACAAGCCGGGCCATCGCAAGATTCATGCGAACCCCAAGCCACTGGGGGGCGGCGTCGCGATTTTCTGGAGCTTCGCGCTGGTGGCCGGCGGCGTTGCGCTGGCGTGCTTGTATGCGTTTCATGGCGGCGCCGGCGCGGGGGCCGATTCGCCGCTGAAAGCCGCCCTGGCCGGGGGCGTTCGCCAGCAGGTGCCGCTGGGCATCGGGTTTCTGGCATGCGCCTTCGTGCTGCACGTCATGGGAATTTTCGATGACCGCCGGGCGATGGGCCCGTACCTGAAACTGTTCATCCAGCTCGGCGTGACGGCCGCGCTGGTCATCGCGATGGAATGGCTCGCGCAGACAACGCCCTCCCTGCGGCTGCGGATCCTGACGACGCTGGATCACTACGGCCTGGGTCCGTGGCCGTCGATCATCTTGACGGTGCTCTGGATCGGCGCGATCACCAACGCATTCAATTTCCTGGACAACATGGACGGCCTTTCCTCGGGCGTGGCCGTCATCTGTGCGATTGCGTTTCTCGTCACGGCCTTGTCGATCGGCCAGCTTTTTGTCGCCGGGACGCTCTCGGTTTTCATCGGCGCGGTGCTCGGCTTCCTGGTGTGGAACTTTCCGCCGAGCAAAATCTTCATGGGCGATTCGGGGTCGCTCCTGCTCGGGTTTGTGCTGGGGGTGATGACGGTGCGGACGACATTTCTGCCCCCCGGCGAATCGTGGGCGGCCGGGTGGTATGTGATCTTTGCACCGTTGATCGTGCTGGCGGTGCCGTTGTATGACCTGGTCGTCGTTTCGCTGATTCGCCTGAGCCGGGGGCACAGCCCGTTCAAGGGGGACACGAACCATTTCAGCCATCGCCTGGTCGCGCGCGGCATGAGCCGGCGGACGGCGGTGCTGGCCATCTACCTGGTCACCGCCGCCACCAGCGCAGCGGCCATCCTGCTGCCGCAGGTGCACACGACCTTCGCCGCCATGGTCATCGTCGCCCAAACCGTGATGGTCCTGGGGGTGGTGCTGCTTTTAGTGCAACATCCGCTCCCGATCCCCCGCGAAAGTGCCGATCAAAAAGGATGACGCCCCGGCCGCTCGCCGACCGCGCTCGGCCCGGGGGAATTGTGAAGACCGCTTTCGGATCGAACCAAGAAGCCAACCATGACCGCCGACTCCACCGAAGCCAAACCCAAAGAGCCCTTGGCCATCCTCACGCAGATCGCTTTGGTGATCGTATTGGCCGTCTGCGCGACGCGGGTGACGATGTCCGAAACGCTGCGGGACGTTTTCAATCCCGGCACGGTGCCCGGCGCCGATGCCGCGATCGGCCCCGGCGCGACGACCACCGTGCTGCTCGATTTATTGTGCTGGGCGCCGGTCCTTTTGATCCTGATCCGCCGGGCGATCGATCGGGCATACGTCCTGCGCTGGCAGGCGAGCCATGTGCTGCTGCTCGCACTGAGCGGCTGGGTGGTCGCCAGCACGTTCTGGGCCAGCGACCGGTTTGCCGCCTGCGTGAATGCCTCCACCTGGTGCGCCGGGTTTGCGGTCCTCTGGTCGATGAGCCAACTCGTCCGATCCTGGACGCGCGTGCGGCTGGTGCTGTCGCTGGCGGTGGCGTTGTCGGCGATTTTTGTCGCCCAGGCCGCGATCTACAAATTCATTGAAGGCCCTGAACTGCAGGACCAGTGGAAGGGCATGCGCGACCAGGTGTTCGAGCAAAACCACTGGTCCCCGAACGATTTTGCGGCCAAGCAGTTTGAGCTGAAGGTGATGCACGCCGAGCTGATGGGCTTTTACAAAAGCCCCAACACCTTCGCCGCCATCGCCGCGCTGTGTGCGTTCATTACGGCGGGCTTCGCCTGGCAGCGGCGTCAGGACAACGACCCGGCCGGCTTCACCGTGGCGCTGGCGGTTCCGGTCGTGCTGACGATCCCGGTGCTGATCGACACCGCCAGTCGCACCGCCGAAGCGGGCGCCGTCCTCTGCGCTGCAGTGCTTGTCGTCGCGTGGCGATGCCGCGGCTTTCTTGCCGCCCACGCGCGGGCGATGTTCGCCATCGCGTGCGCGCTGGCGGCGGCCGGCGCGGCGGTGGTGATCGGCATCGGCCTCAAAACCGGCGGGCTGATTCACGACTCGCTCAACTTCCGTTGGAACTACTGGGTGGCCGCCTGGGATCTGCACCGGGTTCACCCGTGGATCGGCGTCGGTTGGAGCAATTTCGGCAGCGCCTACCTGGGGCACCGGCTGCCGGTTGCGACCGAGGAAGTGAAAGACCCGCATAATTTCATCGTGAAATTTCTGGCCGAGACGGGCATCGTGGGCGCGCTGCTGGTGATCGCGTGGGTGGCCCGGTTTTTCCGGGAAATGACCCGGCCGATTTCGCCGCGCCGCGTTTCTTCGCTGACCGGGCTGCTGGGGCTTGTGAGCGCGGTGGTCGGCGGCTATGCGTTGCTGCGCGTGGTGTCGATGGCGCCGCTCTCCCTGCTGCCAACGGAGATCCTCAAGCTGCTGTTGTTCACGGCCCTGATCCTTCTGGGCATGGCGATCGCCGCCGTGCGCGGGACGACCGATCGCGCCGCCGACGACCGGCCCGCCCCCTTCTTGCTTTACGCCACGATTGTCGGCCTGGGCGGGTTCGTGCTGCACAACCTGGTCGATTTTGCGATGTTCGAAACCGGCCCGTGGCTGGTGATGATGCTCATCGTCGGCTGTGTGCTGGGCGCACGGCACATCAGCGTCGCCGGCAAGCGAACGCACACCTGGGCCGCGCTCAGCGGATTGGCCGTCGTGTTTTTGGGGTTGCTGGCGTATGTCGGGCTCTTGATCGTTCCGCTGGCGACCGCTGAAGCCAAGGCCGCCGCCGGTGACGCCGCCGGGCGCGAAGGCCGGCTCACCGACGCCGTCTCGCTCTTCCGCGAAGCGATCGCCGCCTCGCCCGTGCCGAATTCCGATTACCCGCTTCGCGCGATTCGTTGGATGACCGGGCTGCCCTCGAATGACGTGCTGGGCATGATCAGCCAGGCGATCGTCGCCGATCCGTCGGACCCGGGGTCCTGGCTGCTGCGGGCGCGGTTTCGGCGCCAGATCGGCGAGCAGCCCCCCGCCGTCATCTCCGATTATTCGGCGGCCCTGTCGCGCGACCCGAACGACATCCAGGCCCGGCTGGAATTCGGCAGCTATCTCGATTCGATCGGCAAGCCGCAGGAGGCCAACACGCAGTATGCCGAGGCGCTGCGGGTCAACGCGCAATATCATGCCGATGAGCCGCGCCGCCTGCCGGCCGACCGGGTGGCGGCGTTGGAAGCCCGGTTGAAGCAGTAGGCCATGGATCACGTGCCCGGAAAGCCTCGCAGCCTGCGTGACGACGCCGTGGACATCGTCCGCACGCTCCGCGCCGCGGGGCATGTCGCATATTTGGCGGGCGGGTGCGTTCGCGACGCGCTGCTGGGCCTGGAGCCGAAGGATTACGACGTGGCCACCGACGCGCCCCCGGCCCGCGTGCAGGCGCTATTTAAAAAAACGCAGGCGGTGGGCGCGGCGTTCGGCGTGATCCTTGTGCGGCTGAACCGGAGCGTGGTCGAAGTCGCCACCTTCCGCACCGACGGCCGCTACGAAGACGGCCGCCGCCCGTCGTCGGTCGAATTCACCGACGC
>JBQCCH010000319.1:0-3412 GCA_051962375.1 Tepidisphaeraceae bacterium | reverse complement strand
GGGGCTGATGCTGGCGCCGGACGCGTATCAAAAACTTCACCTGCCGGCATTGGTGACGGTCGTGAGCGCGCCCTTGATCGGGTTGGCGGTGTGCATCAATTCTTCGACTGCGGAGGAACGGGTGAAGGGCGTGCTGATCGTGGTGACGCTGCTGGTAAGCAACGCACTGCTCGGCCACGCGACGGCCCGGGCGATCCGCATCCGCCGGCGCGGGCAATGGCCGATCACTCCGGAAGAATTGGCGGACGGATCGATCGAGCAAAGGGGCCGGCCATGATGGTGCTGCAACTGACGGCATTGCTGTGGGTGGCCGCGGGGGGAACGGCAGTGGTCTTTACGCGGGACGCGAGCCTGCAGGCCATCGGCATCAGTTTCTATGGGCTGTTGCTGAGCGTGCTGTTTTTCGTGTTCCAGGCGCCGGACGTGGCCGTGTCGCAGATTGTGGTGGGGGCGGTGGGGCTGCCGTTGATGATTCTGATTACGCAAGCGCGATTTCGGAGGATGCGATCGTGAACCGCGTGGCGCGCGTCATCCTGTTTTTGATCGGCGCGGGCGGGTTGGCCGCGGTGCTGGCCTTGGCGATGGCGCGGCTGCCGGGTCCGGAACCTGCGCGAAGTCGCTACGCCGACGCCGCCAATGCGATGACGGTGCCGCAGCGGCACGTGAGCAATGCGGTGGCTGCCGTCAATTTTGATTTCCGCGGATTCGACACGCTCGGCGAAGAGTTCATCCTGTTTGTCTCGGTGCTGGGCGCGCTGGTGTTGCTGCGGGAGGGTCATGAAAAACCGTCCGCCGGCGTGCTGCTGGATGCGGCCTCCGCCGGTCGCGCCGAACCGCCGAGCGAGACGATCCGATCATGGGCGCTCTGGATGCTCGGCCCGAAGGTGTTGTTCGGGGCCTACATGATTGCCCATGGCGCGCTCACGCCGGGCGGCGGCTTTCAGGGGGGCGTCATCCTGGCGACCGTGCCATTGATTTTTTACCTGGGGACCGACTTCCGGACGTTCCGCAAGATCGTTTCGTTTCATGCCGTCGAGATCATCGAAGCGGCCGGCATCCTGCTGTTTGTTGTTGTGGGCTTGATCGGGCTCGTCCGGTGGGGCGCGTATCTGGGGAACGCCTTGACGCTGGGGACGCCCGGGCAGATTACCGCCGGCGGGACCATTCCGCTGATCAACCTGGGCACGGCCATGGAAGTGGCGGCGGGGTTCACGTTGTTGCTTTACGTATTTTTGCAGGACACGCTGACGCCGGAGGAGCAATCCGAATGATCGTTTACGCGGCCTTTGCGGTGGCGGGGTGGTTGCTCCTGGTGGGGCTTTACGGCGTCGTCACCAGTCGGCATGTGGTGCATTTGTGCCTTTGCCTGACCGTAGTGCAGTCGGCGACGTATGTGCTGCTGCTGGCGATCGGTTTTCGCACTGGGGCGATCGCGCCGATCTTCGCCGACAAACCTCCGGGAACGCCTGCGGTCGATCCGGTGGTGCAGGCGCTGATGCTGACCGACATTGTCGTCGAGGCGACGCTGATGGCGCTGCTGCTGGCGATCAGCATCCAGATCGCCAAGCACGCCGGCACGGCCGACCCGGATCAGGTGGACATGATGCGGGGGTGATGACGGATGCATGCCTGGTTGCCGATTCTTCCGATCGTGATCCCGCTGCTGGTGGCCGCCGTCTTGGCGGGTGGGGATTCGCTGCTGCCGCGGCTGGCGACGGACATTCTCTCCACCGCGGCGGTGCTGGGGGTTCTGGGGCTGACGGTGTGGCTCTGCGCGATCACGGCCGACCAGCCGGTGGTGTATTGGCTGGGCGGGTGGCGGCCGGCGGCGCAATCGCATTTCCCGGTGGGCATTTGCCTGGTGATTGATCCGCTGGCCGCGGGGATGGCGAGCCTGGTGTCGGTGCTGACGTTGGGCGGGATGGTTTTTTCGTGGCGGTATTTCAAGTCGGTGCAGTCGTATTCGCATGCCATTTTGCTGGTCTTCATGGCGGCGATGATCGGCATGTGCCTGAGCGGCGATATCTTCAATCTCTTCGTTTTTTTCGAATTGATGACGGCATGCGGCGTGACGCTGTGCGGCTACAAATCCAAGAGCGCCGGCTCGCTGCAGGGGGCGCTGAATTTCGGCGTGGTCAATGCCCTGGGCGCTTTCATCACGTTGATGGGCATCGGCCTGCTGTACGCGTACACCGGCACGCTGAACATGGCCGAAGCGGGGCGAACGCTGGCGGCGCATCCGCCGGGGCAGGTGTTTCTGATGTTTGCGATGCTGCTGACTTTCAGCGGATTTTTGATCAAGTCGGCGGCGGTGCCGTTCCATTTCTGGCTGGCCGACGCGCACGCGGTCGCGCCGACGCCGGTGTCGGTGCTGTTTTCGGGCGTCATGGTCGAATTGGGGTTGTATGCGTTGTTTCGGCTCTACTTCGGCGTGTTTGCCGAGACGGTCGCCGTTCACGCGCACGGTGTGCAAGTGCTGTTTTTGGCGATTGGGGCGGTCACGACCACGCTGGGCGGCGTGTATTGTTTCGGGCAGCGGCACCTGAAGCGCATGCTGGCATTTTCGACGGTGAGTCATGTCGGGGCGATGTATCTGGGCTTTGCCGTGTTGAGCCCGGGGTCGGTGGGGGGCATGGGGGTTTATCTGCTGGGCCACGGCTTGCTCAAGGGGGCGTTGTTTTTGTGCAGCGGCGTTTTGCTGCACCATTTTGGCACGGTCGATGAATTCGAACTGCAGGGGCGGTGCAAGCGTGTGTATCCGACGATGGCGGTGATGGGCATGGCGGCGCTGGGGCTGGCGGGGATGCCGCCGTTCGCGACGGCATTTGGGGCGTCGATGATCCATCACGCCGCCGAGTCGGCCGGGCTGGGGTGGGTGAGCCTCTTCATGGGGATCAGCGGGGCCTTGACGGGGGGCGGCGTTGTTCGGGCGGGCGTGCGGCTGGTCAGCGGCCTGGGCGAACGTCAGAGCCCGGCCACGGAAGGGGCGCCGACGATCCCCGAAGAAAAAGAAACCCACCCCGGCGGCGGAGGTGGCGCGTCGGATCCGACGCCATTGACCATGTGGCTGCCGGGCGCCGTGATGGTGCTGCTGGCGATGGGGTTGGCGGTCTACCCGCCGCTGCGCGCGGGTGTCGCGGGCGATGTGGAGCGGGTCAGGGCGACGCACCTCTTTCAGCAGACGGTGTTGCGGGGCACGCCGGCGCCGGCTGCGGGCCCGATGGAAGCGGCGCCCTTGAACCTCGGTGAGCCGCTGGTCGTATTGACGCTGGCGATGCTGCTGGTCGTGTGGGCGCTTTGCCCGCGACTGGCGCCGCGCTCTGTCGCCGGGGCGATCGGTCGGATCGGGCGGCCGGGGTTGAGAGGACTGCGGGCGCTTCAGTCGGGGCGCGTCGGCGATTACGTCGCATTC
>JBQCCH010000318.1:0-2664 GCA_051962375.1 Tepidisphaeraceae bacterium | reverse complement strand
GAGGTGCGGGCGGCGTCGAAATCGCCCTGCCCTTCCTGCAGTTTCGCCTGGTTCAGGGCCTGATTGAAGCTGAACGTGATCGCCTGGCGACGGGCTTCGATTTCACGGGCCGTTCGGTCGGCGATGTCTTCGCGAACCGGGCTGGTGCCGGTCAGCGACAGCGTGCGATTCCGGCCGGCGATGGCGTCGGCGTTGGTCGGATCCAGGTCGAGCGCCTGGGTGTAGAGCGTCTTGGCTTCGTCGATGCGCTGAGCCTGTTCGGCCGATTGGGCGCTTTCGACGAGCTTCTTGGCTTGATAAGCCTTGTTCTGCTGCTCGGCCGACCGCTGAGCGGCGATGGCGGCCAAGGCGGCTTTGTCATCCGTCGCCGGCGTGGTGTCGGCCGCGACGGCCGGCTGGGTGCTGGTGGCCTTCTGGTCCACGGGCGTGGCGACGGCGCTGGCGTTGCCCGAGGGCGTCGGCACCGGGGCGCCGGGCGTCGTGTCGCCGGTCGGCTTGGGCGAAGCATCCGCTGCGGCAACAGCTGCGGGGGCGGCCTGCGATTGGGACTGGGCGACGGCCTCCTGGGCGGACTTGGCGGCGTCGGCTTGTTCCTTCTTGTCCATCCGCGCCAGATATTTTTCAGGGGCGTCTTCGAACCAGCCGGGCTTGTAACCCAGGGCGACGGCCTTGTTGAAATTCTGGCGGGCGGCGATCCAGTCACCCTTGCGGTACTGATCCCGGCCGGTCAGGTAGGCCGACCGCGCCTGCTCGGCGTCGGTGGGGCCGGCCATCTGCTTGTCGATGTCTTCCAGATAATCGCGGGGCGATTTGCTGAACCACGGGGCGCTGTAGTTGGCGGCCTGCAGCTGCTGGAACTCGCCCTTGGCGGCCTCGAGATTGCCGGACTTGTAGTCGGCGACGGCTTTGTCGTAGTTGGCGCGAAGGTCGGTCGTTTGCGCCTGGGCGCCGGCGTCGGCGAGCGTGAGCTGCTCTTTGGCCTTTTCCGCAGTGCCGCTGTCGGCGTAGGGGTTGGCGGCGACGGACTTGAAGAGACTTTGGGCGGTGGCGTTGTCACCGGACTCAAGGGCTTTTTGGCCCTTTTCGAAGTCGGCCCGGGCGGCACGGCGCGATTCGGTCGCCTGCTGGGCCTGGCTGGTGGTGTCGGCCAGAAGCTTCTGGTCGTCGGCCGACAGCGAGTCGGCTCGGATCGCCTGCAGGGCGGTGAGGGCTTCTTCGTATTGGCCGGCCTTGAACTGGGCGACGGCGGCATTGAGGGCCGTCTTCGCATCGGCGGGGGCGGCCTGGGCGACAGTCGCCAGCACCGGCAATTGTTGCGCCAGCGCCGGGATGGCCGGAGCGGCCAGCGCCACGGCGAGTGTCAGCGCGGCCAAGCGACCCCGGGCGTTCGGCCCGCGGGTGGTTGAGGTGAGCGGTTCAGTTCCAACGACGCAACGGGCCTGACGGTCGGTTACCACGACACGCTCCTCCAACAAAGAACTCCGCACCTCATGCGCACCCAACACAATTTGCCACGCGACCCCGCGCGACAAAAGTCCATGACCATTTGTGTCGATGGGTTAAGGGCATGAATACGGACAACGTAGTTGCAAAACCTAGGGTGTTCTGACGAACGGCTTCCAGACCGATCCATCACCGGCCAGGCCGCTCGAGGCAGGAAAGCGAATCCGCACGAAGAACCGCCGGCCCATTGGCGTTTGCCACAACACGCACAAGCCGCGGTCCACAACTTACTGAATTCCCCGGCCGATCGGACGATTCCCACGTCCGCGACCGCTCGCTCTCTGGAGCTAACGCTCCGCCTCGCGGGGCGAAGTCTAGTCTAACGCCAGAATCGTTGCAAATAAAAACGCGGCCCGCAACGTAACCGGACGTGCCGGCGCAATCATCACTTGCCGCTCGATCGGCTTTGGCGGCTTTATTCGACGGGCATCACCACCGGCGCGGCGCTGGCCGGGGCGAACAGGTTGCAGACCAGGGCCGCGGCCGCGCCGAAGCAGATCAATCCGGCCATGGGCATGGCGGTGCCGTTGTGCAGCAGGCTCACGCCCATGCCGCCCAGCCCGCTGACGAAAAACTGCACGCAACCGAAGACCGCCGACGCGTTGCCCGCGATTTCGCCGTGCGGCGCCATCGCCAATGCGGTCGATGTCGGAAACACAAAACCCAGGCTGGCGACGAAAAAGAAAAGCGGGACGAGAAACCCGACCATGCCGCCGGTGTGGGTCAGGGCGTCGCCGAGCAGGCACGCCCCCGCCGCCGTTCCGCCGATCAGGGCCCAGCGCAGGATCGTTCGCGGGTTCACGCGATGCGCGAGGTAGCCGTTCACTTGCGAGGCCATGATCAATCCGAACGCGTTGGCGCCAAAGAAAAAACCGAAATGGCTCGCCGGGATGTGGAACAGTTCGATGAACACGAACGGCGACCCGCCGACGTACGCAAAAAGCGCCGCCGAGATCAAGCTGGCGCTGAGCGTGTGCATTTGCAGGTCGCGATGGCGCAGGAGCGATAAATAGATGCGGACCGTTCGGCCGAAGCCGTGACGAACCCGGCGGGCGGCGGGCAGGCTTTCGGGCAAAACCGTGGCGGCCAGCGTCAGGCAGAGCATCGCGAACCCCGCCTGCACGCCAAAGATCGCCCGCCAACCCACATGGTTCACCAGCC
>JBQCCH010000317.1:0-9418 GCA_051962375.1 Tepidisphaeraceae bacterium | reverse complement strand
AGCACCAGAACGCATCGTGTGAATGTCCGAACACTTTGCGACTGCAACTGCCCAGCGGGTGATCGTACAGGTAGCCCCCAAGCTCCGACCGATTCTGCATGGCAAGCACATGATTGAAGTAGCCGCGTTCGAAGAAATCCGCATAGATGGCGTCACCCGTCCATCGATACAGCGTATCGGTCAATCGCAGCATGTTGTGCGTGACACAGCTTTCATTGATCTTCGGCGTGAGCGTCATCGCAAGGCGGAACGCTTCGGGCCAATGCTCGGCGCCTTTGCTTTTTTCGAGCCCGTCGGGCCGCGGGCCGGAGCTTCCGCCGTTGACGAACGAGCGCGCGACCGCCGTGCGCTGCCAGAAATGTTCGACCGCCCGGCGCAGCGCCGGCTCCCCCGTGATCTCGTGCCGCCGCGCGGCGCCCAGGAGACTGGGAATGTGCGTGTTGGCATGCAGGCCGGTGAGCGGGTCTTCACCGCGCGCCAGGGGGCCGAGGAGCCATTCGCAATCGAACTTCTTTGCCAACTGCTGGTATTCAGGATTTTGAGTGATCGCGAAAAGCTCGAGCAGGGACTCGGACCAGGCCCCGGTTTCATTGGTGGGATTGGGCCGCGTGGTCAGGAGCATGTGCCGCCATTGATCGGGCGACAACTTTTCGAGCCGCTGCCGGATGTGATCGGCAAGGCGTTGCGCCATCGTTAGCGCCTGCTCATTCCGACACAGCTTAAAAGCATCAATCAGGCCGGCGAAAATTTTGTGGACTACGTAATACGAAGCCCACTCCCCTTCGAAGCGGGTTTCGATCTGCTCCAGATCGCTCTCCGGAATGGCCGCCAGATACCCGTTGCCCAGGGCGGCCTGGCAGGCGGCGAGTCCATCGATCAAGGCATCGACACGTTGCAGCAATCGCGGATCGCCGGTGGCCTGGAACAAGTGCCCGCAGGCGGAAATATAGTGCCCGACAAAATGCCCGCGCAAGCCATGGCCCGGCGCTTCCCATCCGCCCAGCGGCTTGGCATCGCTCGGCAGGCCGGCGTTCAGCCGGAAATTATGCAGCAGCCGATCGACATCGAGCGACAGCAGATACTGATGGTTGCGATCCTGGCGCTGCAGAATCGGGCCGGGCAGCAGGCGCACGTTGCCCGGATCGTTCGCGGTGAGTGAGGTCATGACCTCACTCACGATGCCCGACGCGAATGCCGTCTTCAACGACGAAAACGCGTCCAATTTGAGCCAATATGCGACACGGTCAGACGTCGTACGACTTCAGCAATCGCTGGGTCAGTTCCTGCACGTCCATGACCACAAAGCTGGTGCTTTTGTCCGCCATGGCGAACGGAATGAAGAGCTGCCCGTCGTGAGCGAGCGCTCCGCACGTGTAGACGACGTTGGGGACATACCCTTCGCGGTCTTCACCTTCGGGCGTGATGAACGGGTCACGCAGGTGGCCGATGATTTTGCGAGGATTTTCCAGGTCCAAAAGCATGGCGCCGATGGCATACGTGCGCATCGGTCCGACGCCGTGGGTGAGCAGGATCCAGCCTTGCGGCGTTTCGATCGGCGGGCCGCAATTGCCGATCTGCATGAGTTCCCAGGCGTAACGCGGCGCGATGAGTTGCTCGGCAGTTTCCCAGAAATGGACGCTGTCACTCTCGGCGATGAACAGGTTTTCGCCGTCGATGCGGGAGCACATCACGTATTTGCCGTTGATCTTTCGCGGGAACAGGGCCATCCCCTTGTTGGCGGCGGCCGCGCCGTTGAGGCTGGCGAATTCGATGCGGTGGAAATCACGCGTGTGCAGCAGCATCGGCAGCGTGCGGACACCGTTGTAGGCGGTGTACGTGCCGTGATACATGATGCTGCCGTCGTCATCGACGAATCGCGTCAGCCGCAGGTCTTCCAGCCCGTTGGATTGCTCTTCGCTCATCGGGAAGATGACGAATTCGCTGAGCGACGCATCGCTGGCCAGATCAATGTGAAAATTCGATTGGCCGAGCCAGACGATGGTCCGCAGCGTTTCGTGATCGCGGGCTTCCAGGCCCGATGAGCGCACGCGGTCGACCGCCCGATGTAGTTCGATCAGCGTGAACCGTTCGGGCAGGCCGTCCAGGACGCGATCCACCAGGCCGTCGCGAGCGATCGACATCTCGTTGATCTTGCGACGGAAAATCGACTTTACATAGATTCGGTCGGGCGCGATGCGCGATCGGTGCAGCCGCGGCGGCAACGGATCGATCAGCACGTTGTCATCGGTGGTGATAGTTCCCGTGCGAAAAACGATCGACGAGACGTGCCCTTCGCCGGTGGCGCGAAGGCTCATGACAAAGCGAAGCGCGCCGCTCGGAACGCCATCCTGATCGGGGTGAGGCACAATCGAGGGATTAAACAAAGCGGCCGAATCGATGGCGTATTCCATCGTCAGGTACGCGCCGGCCAACAGTCGACGCGCGGGCGTCCAGGGCTGGGTCCAACCGATCATCGCGGCGCCGGACTCGTAGTTCTCGTGAAAGGTAAATGCCAGGTGCGAATGACGATCCGAATACGATCGCTCGACCGAGCGCAGCAGCGGATCGATCTCTTGTTCGGGCACTTGCTCAAGCCGGTGGAACAGACTCCGGACGCGCGATGCGCCCAGGATGAAGGGCCGGGCAATAACGCGACGATCGTCGCTGGTGAGTTGGAGGGGTAGTCGTTTCACGTCGGAGCGCTACTGTGCGCGGAACGGGCTGGAATTACAACGGAGCAGCGAGCGAGAATCCGCCGGCCACCCCAAAAGCCCCGATCGACCTGGCAAAGTGCGAGGCCGATCGGTGCCCGGGGCGATTGGAATCTAAACCAGGCTACGCGTCACCAAGGGGGTGACCCGCGGATCGGCGTCGGCTGTCATGCGGGGCGAATCGATGAGGCCGGCGTCGTCTTCGCTGGCGATGGCCAACTCCAAGCCGGCGATGACCCAGGCGAGCGAGCTCTCGGCGCCCTGGTTCATGTTGACGCCGTTGGTGTGCAGCCCATCACAACAGCCACCGCTTTCGGCGTCGATGAGGCTCACGCCCAGCTCATTGTTGCCGGTAAACCAGCCGAGCGATGCGCGGGCGTAATCCATCCACCGGGCGTCGCCGGTGATACGGGCGGCATCGATGCAGGCTTCGACCAGGGCCATCGCTTCGATCGGTTGCTGATCAAACCGGGCCCGCCGTCCATCGCGGTGCAGCCAGCCGTCGTTCCCGATCAGGCTGACGGTGCCCGAATCATCGATCTGCAGTTTCAATAGCCATTCCAGCGACGTGAGCCCCTGCTCGATCATATCCTGACGCTGCAGGTGCTCGCCCGCCAGAAGCATGGCGTGGGGCAGCTTCGCATTGTCGTACGTGACCAACTCTTCAAGCCACGGCCAATCCGAAGTGCTGCCGTGCGTGAACTGCGCGAGCAAGCGGGTTGCCAACGTGTCCAACAATCGCAACGCACCGGTGTCGCCGGTGAAATATTGCAGGTGATGGTACAGCCCGATGATGGTAAAGGCATGGGAGCGCGGGGCGGTCAGGTGCTCGGCCGCGGGCGCGGCGGTGTGCAGCATCCGACTGGCCAAGGCGCGCATGGCGCTGGTCGGCGCATGGCGAACGGCAAAGCCCAGTGCCCAGATGGCGCGACCGTGGCTGTCTTCGCTGCCGCGTTCTTCGAGCCAATGACGATCGAAGCCCATGAAATTGCGGAATCGGCCCGTCTTCTCATTCAACGCGTAATGCAGGAACGACATGTACCGATCTGCCAATTCCAACGCGGAACTGTCGCCCGTGCGGCGCGCCTGCAGCAATGCGGCAATGAGCGCTCGGGCGTTGTCATCGGTGCAGTAGCCGTGGCGACGGTCGGGCGTGCTGTAGATCGCGTGCTGCAGGATGCCTGTGCCATCGCTGAGCCGGCGAATGTGGGAAAAATCGACCTTGACCGTTACCTGGTCCGGCTCTCCACCACGCAGGAGTGCGACGGTGCTGCGGCCGTTTTGGCGCTGCTCCACGGCTTCGCGGATGACGTTCAGATATTGGTTGGCGACGTTTTTCCAGACCATCGGGCGGGCGAAGTCGTAAGCGCTTCGCCGCAGCGCGTGCCGATCGGCCGGCTGGTCGAGGATTTCGTTGACCTGTTCTGCCAGCTTGGCCGAATCGTGGAACGGAAAGAGCCGGCCGCGTCCGTCGGCGAGCAGTTCTTCGGCGTGCCAGAACGGCGTGCTGACCACCGCTTTACCCGCCCCCACCGCGTAGGCGAGGGTGCCGCTGGTGATCTGCGCCGGGTTGGGATACGGGATCACGTACACGTCGGTGACGCCCAGGTATTTCATCAACTCGGGCGACGACACGTATTTGTTGTCGAACCGAACGTGATTCTGCAGGCCGAGCTCGGCGATCAGATTTTCGAGCGATTCGCGATACTTGTTTCCTTCGTGCCGCAAGACATGCGGGTGCGTGGCGCCGAGGATGATGTAGAGGACATCGGGATGCTTCGCGACGATGGCAGGCATCGCACGGAGTGCGGTTTCAATCCCCTTGCCCGGCCCGAGCAGGCCAAACGTCAACAAAACGCGGCGGCCGACGGTGTTGAATTCCGCACTGTAATAGTGGGGATCGACAAACGGCACATCCGGGATGCCGTGAGGGATGTAGGCGATTTTTGACTTCGGAACGTTCCAGACATTCCCCAGAATGTCTTCCGCCCGCTGGCTCATGACGACCACGCGGTCGCAGAGACGGATCAGTTCTTTCAGCGTCTGTCGCTGTGTGGGCGAGGGTTCAGTCAGGACGGTGTGCAGCGTGGCGATCAACGGCATGCGCAGCCGTCGGGCAAAATTCAGCACGTTCGCCCCATCGCGGCCGCCAAAAATGCCGTATTCATGCTGAATGACGACGGCGTCCACCTGCTGCTGATTGAGCATTTCGGCGGCGATTACGTAATCGCTGACGCGCTGCTGATTGATCTGGTAACGAACTTCGCTGGGATAATCATAACGTTCGTGGCCATCGTCCATTGCGACGACGGTAGCGCCGTCGTGAATGTGCGTTGCGAGGGCATCACGAAGGTCTTTGCTGAAAGTCGCAATCCCGCATTGCCGGGGGACGTAGCTGCCGAGGACGGACACCGTCTGCACTGGCCGGGAGCCAGCTTTGGTCGAACCCATAATCAACTCCTGCTATTTAAGAAGCGACATCAAGCGTCGCGGCGGTGAGCGACGCGTTGCACTCTTTATATGCAGACGCGCTCTGCGATAGCAATACGTTAATTATGGTTCATCAGTCCCTTAGGAAGTTTGCCCGAAAATTAAGCAGCGTCGCTAGGAAAGCTTCTTAAGGAAAGCGGCAATGCGGTCGATTCCGCGATCAATTTGTTCCAGGCTGGTCGCAAAACTGAGGCGCACGTGCGTCGAAAAGCCGCTGTCATTTCCCGGCACGACGGCGACGTGATCTGATTCGAGCAAAGCGCTGCTGAAACTGATGGCATCGGTGATGAGTTGCCCGTTGATCGACTTGCCGAAGTACTTGCTGACGTTCGGGAAGCAGTAAAACGCGCCTTGCGGCTTCACGCAGTGGATGTCGGGCAGCGCATTGAGTCGTTCCCACATGTGCTGGCCGCGCTTTTCGAATTGCTGGCGCATGGATTCGACGGACTCAGCCCCGCGCGGATCGGTCAGCGCCAGGGCGGCCGGCATCTGGGTGAAGCTGGTGATGTGGCTGGTCATCTGGCTCTGGAGCTTGTTGATCGCGTCGATCGCCGGCTTCGGACCGCCGATATACCCGATGCGCCAGCCGGTCATGGCGAAGCTCTTGGAGTGGCAGTTGAAGGTCAGCGTGCGATCGATCAGGCCCGGCGCCAGCGTGGCGAAGCTCACGAACTTCAATCCGCCGTACAACAGCTTTTCGTAGATTTCATCGCTGAAAACGACGATATTCGGGTGCCGCGCCACGACGTCGGCAAGGGCCTTGAGCTCTTCGGGCGTATACGCGATGCCGCTGGGGTTGCTGGGCGAGTTGAGGATCAGGCCACGGGTCGCGGGGGTAATGGCGGCTTCGAGTTGCACGGGCGTGAGCTTGAACCCTTTGGATTCTTCACCGGTCACGATCACGGGCACCGCGCCGGCAAGCTTGACCTGCTCCGGATAGCTGACCCAGAACGGCGCGGGAATGATCACTTCATCGCCCGGGTTCAGTACGGCCATGAAGGCCATGTACAGGCAATGCTTGCCGCCCGCACCGACCGTGATGTTTTCCGGCTTGTACGGCAGGTTGTTGTCGCGATTGAATTTATCGGCGATGGCCTGCTTCAGCTCCGGGAAGCACGGGGTGGGCGTGTACTTGGTTTGCCCCTTGTCGAGCGCGGCTTTGGCGGCATCCTTGATGAATGCGGGCGTGTCGAAATCGGGCTCGCCCGCGCCGAATCCGAAGACATCGACGCCGGCCTTCTTCAGGGCGTTCGCCTTGGCGGTGACCTTGAGGGTGATCGATTCGGACACCAGGTTCATGCGCTCAGCCAGTTGCATCGGTTGCTCCTCAAGGAGTTGAGTGGGGATAATCGAGAGCAGAGCGTTGACAATCAGCGAGGGGCGGCCATTGTTTGAACGCTCTTCGTCACGATCAACGCTCCACGGTTCAGATACGAAACACAGCCCACCGAGCGGGCTCGGCGGGCTGTTGGAAATTCCAGGAACACAGCGGCCGAGGTTAGGCGGCGGCCGTCTTGTACGTGCGGCGGACGGGCTTTTGGATCAGACCCATCTTGATCGCCTTGGCGGAAACCTTGATCCGGGTGACGCGGCCATCGACGACGGCGCGGACGGTCTGGATGTTCGCCTTGAACTGACGAGCGGTAATGCCCGTGCACTTCGTGCCGACGCCGCCCAGGTACTTGGCCTTGCCGCGGTGGGTCTTCTGATTGCCGATGCGGGTCTTCTTGCCCGTGAAATAACAAACGCGTGGCATAGCTTTTCCTCTACGTGAGCGAAATCGAGCCGGGTACCTTAGCGGCTCTGGTCGGTTGTTGCAAGGGGCGATCGATCTAAACCACGCCGATTGAAGATTGCCCGAATGCTCGCACATAAACCGCAATAAGATCTAATTGGAAGGCCCCCGCGGTCGAGAGAGCGGTTTTCCAAGCATTCTTCTTCCGGCCGTTGAGCTGAATACCGAAAAGGCGGCTGCCACGCTTTAACGCAGGGCCAAATGCTTCGACCGCAGCGGGCATTAGTTTTCAAGCGGAACATGGCTTCACCGGATCGGCGGCAGGACGATCGGGGCGGGAGTCACCTGGTCGTACGGGGGCGGCGGCTTGGGGATGTGGGCGTAAGTTTGACTGAGGCGGTTGAGCTCGCTGGTGTTGATGACCACCCAATACCCCTCGTGGCGCAGTTCATCGACGGATTTACCGAGCCAGCCGTCGACGGTGTTCGTGCCGGGCGGAATGACGACGTCGAAGACGCCGCGGTAGAGGAGCTTGTCAGACGGCATGACGTAGAAGAAGGCTTGCGCATCGCCGATCAGGGCCACGCGGTCGCCGCTGGTGCGGGCGGCCTTGGTTTCGTCGGTTTCGATGACCGAAAGGTCGGCCATGCGGAACAATCCCTGCCGGCCCAGTTCGAGCGAGGGGTCGAGGACCTGCCACGTCCAGCCGAGTCCGACGACGGCTTGCACCAAGAGCAACGCCCCAGCGGCCCACGCCCCCCACCGCAATCGCCGGGCCGTGTTGCCGATGAGGAGGATCGCCAGCGGGATCGCCGGAGCCAGGAAGCGGGGCATATCATGCGTGGCGAGCAGCCAGACCAGACTGGTGGCCAGAATCACCAGCGCCAGATACGCCCCCCGCCGCCGAGCGATGCCGAGGAGCAACGCCGCGATCGTCATCGGTAGGAGCAGGTACCCAAACTGCGGATCGAGCGCGACGCGGTGCCTGGCATTGTTCAAACGCATGGCGACCGACCGCTCGGCCATCGGCGGCGCGTGGGCGGTGAGATAGCGATCGACCTGGTCGGGCGTGAAATGAGCGGCTCCAAAAATCCGGGTCGCCAGCGGAAAGACAGGATTGTGAGCCCAGACGTAATTCCGCACCAGCCACGGCGCAAACAACGCGGCACAGACGCAACATCCGATCAACCACGGCTTCCACGACCGCTTGCCGGCGAAGAACGGGAGCAGCAGCAGCACGGGCATGGCGGTCATCGGAACGGCGGTGTACTTCATGCCGCACGCGAAGGCCGCGAACGCACCCGCCAAGATGAACGGCTTCCACGCAACGCCGGCCGATGGATCGGCGGGCGAATCTTTGCTTTCGTCAGCGCCGTGGCGGATCGCCCGCAGCGCCCAGGCGACCGAGAGCAGGCTCTAGCACATCACGCCCGGTTCCACATAGGCGACACTGCTCAGCATCGTCACCCACGGCACGCAAGCGACGGCCAAGCCCGCGATCCAGGCGAAGCCCGTGGAGTGTCCTCCCGCCCGCAGCGCTCCCACAACCCCCAGCACAGTAAGCCCCCCGAAGGCGGCTGACATGAACTGGCACAGATACATCGCCGCCCACGGGCCCCGATACAGATGCATGGCCAGCAGGTCGTGCATCTCCATCCCCATGGGAAAAAAGCTGAACGAATTGTGCAGCAGCGGAACGATTTTGCCGGCATCAAACCATTCGCGGGGGATCTGCAGGTGATAACTCAGCACGTCGTACGGGTGCGGGTCGAGCGGTTTCCACAAAAACCCGGGCGACAACGACGCGGCGATCACCACCACCGCCATCGGAGCAGCCAGCAGGATGAGCCCGGGGGAGGTACGCTCGCGCAGGGCGTTTCGGAGCGTCGCAAAGGAAGTGTGCCGAAGAAAGAACGCCGCGGCCGCCAACCCCACGACCAGCAGCCCCACGGCCGAGGCTTGCCCGAGCCACCCTGCCAGGCCAAGCCCCAACGTCAATAAACCCATCACGCCCAGGCCCAGCGCCGTCGTGGTGGCGAACTCGAAGAGACGATCGTCGGCCGGCGTTTTCGGCGGTGCCGGGTGGCGCGGCCCCGCGCTCAGCAGAATCCGGCCATACCCCCACCCGGCGCCGAGCCAGGCGAAGAGCGCTACCGCATCCAATGCGTCATTGAGCAGGACATCGACAAAGAAATTCCCGCAGGCCACCACAATGGCCGCCAACAGAATGACCCCGCCGATCGCCAGGGCGGCCCATCGCGGAATCGCCAACCGGGGCGGGTCAGACGGAGGGTTCATCCGCATTCTCCGGTGGCTTGGGCGCTGGCACGAGCGGCTCCAGTCGAAAGAGCTTCTCCACCGCATGCAGATAGGCGGGCCCCGCGCTCTCGCGCGGGTCATGGCCCTGTTTCAGTTGGCGAACCGGGTCGTGCAGCATTTTCTGAACGATTCGGTGGACCAGTTCTTCCAGGTGCTGCTTGCC
>JBQCCH010000316.1:0-5029 GCA_051962375.1 Tepidisphaeraceae bacterium | reverse complement strand
GGCCAAGGCCGTCAGCATGGCGCTGATGAGCCAGAAGCGAACGACCACCTGCGTTTCGCCCCACCCTTTTTTCTGGAAATGGTGGTGAAGCGGGCTCATGAGAAAGATGCGTCGGCCTTCGCCGAAGCGCTTGCGGGTGTACTTGAAATATCCGACCTGCAGCATGACGCTGATCGCTTCAGCCGCGAAGACGCCGCCGATGATCAGCAGCATGATTTCCTGTCGAATGACGATCGCGATGTAACCGATCAATCCGCCCAGGGCGAGTGAGCCGGTATCGCCCATGAATACGCGGGCGGGATTGCAGTTGAACCAGAGAAACCCCATGCAGGCGCCGAGAATAGCGCCGGCGAGGACCGCCATTTGCCCGGCGGCGAAGATGTGATGAAAGAGCAAGGCCTCGCTCAACTTCGGATCGCCGATAATCAAGGCGAGGACCAGGAACGAGAATGCCGTCAGCGTCATGCAGCCGGCCGCCAATCCATCAAGGCCGTCGGTGAGGTTGACGGAATTGCTGGCGCCCACCAGGACCACGCACCCGAATAATTCATAGAGCGAGAAGGGGAGTTCAAATAGGGGGCGCTCCTTGAACGGGATATAGAAGCCGCGGGCTTCGGGAATATTCTGCCCATAGTGCCAGGTAAAAAAGCAGAGGATCAGCGCCAAGCCGATCTGGAAGAGCAGTTTTTCCAGGCCGCTGAGACCTTGGCGCGAGCCTTTCTCGCGCCGCGCGGCGGTGAGTTTCAGCCAATCATCCGCGGCCCCGACCGCACCGAGCCAAAGCAGGCACACGAGGGCCATCTGCACATAGAAGTTGCTCAAATCCGCCAGGAGCAAGGTGGTGCCGGCGATCGCCCCGATGATCAGCAGGCCGCCCATGGTGGGCGTGCCTTTTTTGCTTGTCATCAGCTCGTTCATGGTGGCTTCGTCGAAATTGGGATGATCGCCAATTTTTTGCAAGCGCAGCCAGGCAATGACGCGCGGCGCAAGCAGCATCACGGCGGCAAAACTCAGGATCACCGCGACGGTGGCCTGGAAGGTGGTGAACAGATGAAAGACACGGAGAAACCCGAACGGCGTCTTTTCCAGCCAGTTTTCGAAGTATTTCGTAAGAACGTAGAGCATGAGCGAGGAAATCGGGCCGGTGTACGGGAATGAAAACAGTTCGGTGGTTGAACTACACGCGCGGTGGAGCGATCAGCGCGGGGCGGACGCCAATGATTCTGCGATCCTTTCCAACCGCATGGATCGAGAGCCCTTCAATAACACGAGATCGCCGGCCTGCAACAAGGTTGCGATTCGCGGCTCGGCGGCGTCTTCAAACCAATGGGCGCCGGCTATCCGCTGCGAAGGCTCTTGCCAGGCTTGGCCGATCGTGACGACGGCATCCAGCGAGAGGGCATTCAGCACATCGGCCATGCTCGAATGTGCCGCAGCCGAGTGAGCGCCCAGTTCTTTCATCTCGCCGAGCACGGCCACCTTTCGACCGGGCCAGCAGATGTCGCTCAGCGTCTCCAGGCCGGCTCGCATTGAGGTGGGATTGGCGTTGTACGCATCATTGATGAGCGTGATCTGATGGATCAGCCGCTTCTCCATCCGCATGTCGGACCCGCGTGAGGTTGCCAGGGCGTCGTGAATCTGGTCGGCGGTCAGTCCCATCGCGCGGGCGACGGCGATGACGCCGAGCGCATTGGATGCGAAGTGGCGGCCGATCGCGGGGATCGTGTAGCGACGGTGATCGAGCGTGAAGCTGGTGCCATCCAGTGTGACCCGAATATCGCGGGCGATCAGGTCGTTGGATTCAGCGAATCCGAACCGGACAATCTCGCCGCCAAAGTGGGACAGGTATCGCGGCAGGTGTGGGTCATCGCCGTTGATGATGAGCAGGCTGTCTCGCGGCATTCCGGCGATGACTGCAGCGTTTTCCCGCCGGACGCCGTCGAGGTCATGAAAAAATTCCAGATGCTCTTCACCGATGCTGGTAATGACGGCGATGTCCGGCTCGGCGATGTGGGAGAGGTGCTCCACCTCGCCGGGGTGATTTGTGCCGATTTCGAGAATGACATAGTCGTCGTCATCGGCAACGGGAAACAGCGTCGCCGGCACGCCGATGTCGTTGTTGAAGCTTTTGGGCGACGCCGTTCCCTTCAGCGAATGTGACAAGACACTGTGAAGCACGTTTTTAGTGCTGGTTTTTCCATTGCTGCCGGCGATGGCGATGACCGTTGTTTGCGGGATCGATCGGCGGACGACGCGGGCGAGTTGCCCGAGCGCCCGGCGCGTGTCCGGCACTTTGACGACGGCGACCCCGTTCGGCAGGGGCATGTCCCGATCGACGATCGCGATGGATGCGCCTTTTCCGCCCGCTTCGGCGAGGTGATCGTGGCCGTCGAATTTTTCGCCGCGGAGGGCGACGAACACGCATCCTCTGGGAATGGCCCGGGAATCGGTGGAGACCTGATCGGCGGCCGCGGAAGCGTCGCCGGCCAGGATGGTTCCGTCGACGGATTTGGCCAGTTCTTCGAGGGAGATCGCTTTCATGGTCTTAGGGTTTCAGCGAACGACCGAACTCAGCACACGCCGCGCTTCTTCAACATCGTCAAAATGGTGCTTGGTTTTTCCGACGATCTGATAATTTTCGTGCCCTTTGCCGGCGATGAGCACCACGTCGCCGGGGCGGGCGTCATGGAGGGCTCGCTCGATGGCGGTGCGGCGGTCGACTTCCACGCCCACGTGTTTGCGGCCGGCCGCGGTGAAGCCGCTGACGATTTCACGCAGAATCGATTCCGGGTCTTCGGTGCGGGGGTTGTCGCTGGTGACGTAGATCGCATCGGCGAACTGTTCGGCGACGTGAGCCATCCGCGGGCGCTTGGTGCGATCGCGATCTCCGCCGCAGCCGAAGACCAGCCGCAGTTTTCCGCGCGTCAGGGGACGCAAAGCGTTCAACACATTTCGAAGCGCGTCGTCGGTGTGGGCGTAATCGACCAGCACCGCAAACGGCTGATCTTCGGTGATGGGTTGCAGTCGCCCGGGGGCGCCGACCGCGGTCCGAAGCGCGGTGGCCACCTGATGCACGCTCAGGCCGAACGTCTCGCAGCACAGGGCGATGGCGCACAGGGCGTTTTCGATATTGTGCCGACCCACCAGCTTCAGCGCGATTTCGGTTTTGCCGTCGGGCGTGGTCAGGATGAAGCTCGTGCCGTTGGCGGTGATGGCATAGTCGGTCGCGCGGTAGTCGGCTTGGCTGTTGATGCCGAACGTGACGACGCGCGCTTCGCAGTTCTGGATCATTTGCCGATGCGCGGGGGCATCGGCGTTTACGACGGCGATCGCGTCCGGCGGCAGTTGCGTGAAGAGTTTTGCCTTGGCGGCGGCGTAGGCGTCCATCGTCTTGTGGTAATCGAGATGGTCGCCGGTCAGGTTGGTGAAGCCGGCGGCCGCGTACTGAACGCCGCTGACGCGATGTTGATCCAACGCGTGGCTGCTGGTTTCGATGGCACAGGCGTGACAATGATTCGCCCGCATGGCGGCGAGCAATTCTGCCACTTGAACCGCGCCGGGGGTGGTCATGTGCGATTCAAAGCGGCTGTCCCCATCGTCGATTTCCACGGTCCCGATCATGCCGCAGCGATGCCGGGCCGCGTTGAGAATTTCGCGGATGAGATAGGTGGTCGTCGTCTTGCCGTTGGTTCCCGTGACGCCGATGACCTTCATCATGCGCGAGGGATGGCCGGCGAAAGCGTTCGACAGGTGCGAAACAGCGGCGGCGGCGTTCGGCACGCGCACCAGCGGGACGCTCAGGCCCTCGATCGGCGACTCGGCGGCCACGGCGACGGCGCCCTTCGCCTGGGCATCCAGAGCAAATCGATTGCCGTCCGTGTGCGTGCCCGGCCTGGCGACAAACAGATCGCCCGCCCGCACCAGGCGAGAGTCTTCCTGCACGCCGGCGATGGAAATATTCGGTAGGTCGCCGAGATCAAACGCGGAATCAAAGTGCCGCAACAGCGAATGCAGCCGCAAGGGAACCTCCTTGTTCCTTGATCCGGGTGAAGTGCGGTCGTCGATGACCGGATCTGGGGGCAGATCATAACAGGTCGAGGTCGCCCCGCAATAAAAGAATTCACGGCGCGCCATGCGTGCTCGGGAGCTTGGAATTTCGCAGGATTTGCCCCTCCGACGCGTGCGGCCGGCGGTTGGTTAGTATACTGGATCGGCGATGAATCCGAGCGGCAGCGGGTACACCATCGAAGACGTTTTATCGCCTGGCAAAAGCTGGCGCGCGCGCGGCAGCCTAGGCGAATGTGTCGTCCTGAAGCAGTTGCCGGCGGATTGCCTGCGGGGGGGGCAGCTGCACCCGAATGTGAAATTGCGGCTGACGCGCTTGCGCGAGCTGCCGCTGGCGGCTTTCGTGAATATTCGGGGGGTGGAGCGGTCTGACGCGGGAGCCGTGTTGGTCAGCGAGTGGGTGCCGGGAAAGTGTCTGTCGGAACTGCCAGAGGCCGACCGTCAGGCGAGCGCTCGACAGGCGCGGGCGATCGTGCAGCAACTTCACCAACTGGGGTATGTGCACGGCAACCTGCACGAGCGCAATATCATCCGCGAGCCGCGCGGGCAGGTTCGGTTGATCGATCCAAGCCCTCTGTTGCATGACGATTCGATGCTAGACCTGGCCGCCCTGGACCGGCTTGATCCGCCCGTGCCCGCGCCGGAGTTGCCGAGCGAGTTGCCGCCCGACCGCGCGGGTCGCCGGGCGATGATGTTGGCGATCCTGCTGGCCATCGCGGGGTTGTCTGCGGCGGTCGTGCTGGGGGTTCATTTTTCGAACTAAATGGCATGAGTTCCCTCGCAAAATGGATCGATCCGACGCTCATTCAGTCCCTGAATCACCTGGTTCTGAGCGGACGCGGCGTGGCGCAGGGATTGACGCCGGGGGCACACCGAAGCTCTGCAAAAGGGTTGAGCCTGGAATTTCGTCAACATCGGGCTTACGTCAGCGGCGACGAACCGCGTCGGATTGACTGGCGCGTAA
>JBQCCH010000315.1:0-2599 GCA_051962375.1 Tepidisphaeraceae bacterium | reverse complement strand
CGAATAGATGAACGTTAGATGAATTCTCACGCGACCCGAGAATCGGTGCATTTTACCCAAAATTATCCTTAATCTTTTTTAATCAATCGTAGGATTTTGGCGTAGAATACTCCGTTCCGCGAAGCGCTTGAGTCGTGTCGGATCGAAGTCGTGAAGTTGTAAGGTGGTTGTCGGATATGAATCATGAGACTCAGGCAAATCTGCGGAGCAGTGCATCCTTGTCGGGACCGGCCGACACGGTGAGGCGGTCGATTGATTGCTTGTCGGGGCTGGGGGCCGGGGGTTTTGCGGAAAGTCTGCCGCAGTTGGTGTTTATCGCCAGTGCGGACGGCGCGTTTGAGTATTACAACCGCCTGATGCGGGATTACGTCGGGCCGGATGTGTGTCGCGAGGGGTGTCCCGGCTGGCTGGGCCGGGTGTGTGAATCGCACCGGGTTCAGGTGGCCGATCGATGGCGGCAGGCGGTGCAGAGCGAAGCGCCGTTTGAGGCGGAATTGCTCTTGCAGAGCGCCCATGACGGCGTCGCCCGGTGGTTTCTGGTGCGGGCCCTCCCCCACCGCGAATCGGGCGAGCTTCGCGGCTGGTTCGGCACGTGCACCGACATCCATGCCCAGAAGCAAAACGAAGCCGAACTTCGCCAAGCCAAAGAAAAAAGCGATCAGAACGGGCGTGTGAAGGACGAATTTCTGTCGCTGCTGTCGCACGAATTGCGCACGCCGTTGTCAGCGATCCTGGGTTGGACGCAACTGCTGGAAATGGACGCGCTTGATGCCAAGGAGCGTGTGGAAGCGGTGCAGATCATCAAGCAGCAGGCGAAGCTGCAATCGCAACTGATCGAAGATTTGCTGGAAGTGAGCCGGATCGTCAACGGCAAGTTCCACATGCGTCGGCAGGTGCTGGAAGTGCGGCAGGTGGTGCGGGCGGCGATCGAATCGGTGCGGGCGGCCGCCGCGTCGCGGCACGTGACGATCGAGGAGCAGGTTTCGGACGACCTCGGCCTTGTCGAGGGGGATCCGCAGCGGCTGCAGCAGGTGGTCTGGAATCTCCTGACGAACGCGATCAAATTTTCCCCTGAACACGGCATCGTCACGGTGCGGCTGGATCGCGCCCAGGCGCATGTCCGGCTGAGGGTTGCCGATGCGGGCCGCGGGATACCGGCGGAGCAGTTGGGGGAGATTTTCGATCGATTCAAGCAGCTCAATACCGGCGGCCCGCGGGTGCACGGCGGGCTGGGTCTGGGGCTGACGATCGCCCGGCACATCGTCGAGCGGCACGGCGGAACGATTTCCGCGACCAGCGCCGGCCTGGATCAGGGCAGCACCTTCACCGTGATGCTCCCGAATGCCGCGGTTCAGCCGGATTATCGATCGCTCACGCAAAACGCCCAGCGCAGCGATGGCACGCCGCAGTTGGATGGCATTGAGATTCTGGTGGTGGATGACGAAGAAAGCGCCCGCACGGTGGGGGCCGCGTGCCTGAAGAAATTCGGCGCCAGCGTCCAGACCGCCCGCAATGCGGATGAAGCGATGAAGATGCTGACAGCGCACGCGTTCGACGTACTGGTCAGCGACATTTCCATGCCCCTGCACGACGGGTTTGACTTGATTCGGCAAGTCCGCAGTTCGAGCGAGACGTTCTGCGAGATTCCCGCGATTGCGCTGACGGGTTTTGCCAGCGTGGACGATCAGACGCGGGCGTTGGATGCGGGCTTCACGGTGCACGTCACCAAGCCGGTGGACCAGACCGAACTGGTGCAGCACGTGCAGCGCCTGATGGCGGAGTAAGGCGGGCGCGTTCGGGCGGGGCGAGGCGGCGCGCGTTGTCGCGAAATTCTGTTGCGGCGGAATTCCTTTGAATTTTTCGCCGCGTCCCGTAGGATTCGCCCGTTCGGGGCTTCGTACAGGCCGCTCAGGGGCGGCAGGGGCTCATGTCAGGCGATTGAACCAACTCGCTTGCCGCTCATTTATTTCCGGGGTTTTCCATGTCTGCTTCTTTTGGGGCGATCGGTCCGGGCGCGGTGCGCCCGCGTCAACGTGCGTTTACATTGGTCGAGCTTCTGGTGGTGATCGGCATCATCGCGTTGCTGGTGGGGATCTTGATGCCCGCCCTGGCGCGAGCGCGACAGGCGGCGCAAAGTGCCGCCTGCTTGGCGAACCTGCACTCGATCGGCCAGGCCGTCGCGATGTATCGCAGCGAGTCGCAGCGGATCCCCTTCTTTTTCATCCTGCGCAACGCCCCCTGGACGCCGGTCGCGGTCAATGGCACGGGCAACGCATTATGGTGGACGGCCTTCAGCCAGGGGGGAAAGACCACGCACCCCTCGATCACGATCGGGTACATGGACGACCATGACAAGCCGCTGAACGGCTATCTTTACAAGTCGATGTACCCCGATCTCTGGACGGGCGTGAAGGCCGCCGCCGACGAGCGGCCAGCGCGGAATGTCTTTCGCTGCCCCGCCGACACGATGTACAATTCGAGCGTCGGCGTGCCGTACAACTACCTGGGCACCGCCGTGCCGTCGCCGTATGAGTTGTACGGCACGTCGTATCCCTGCAACCGCGGGTGGATGTATGACGCGGATATTATTGACGTGGTC
>JBQCCH010000314.1:0-3667 GCA_051962375.1 Tepidisphaeraceae bacterium | reverse complement strand
CGATAAGCGCCCCCCAGGTCGGTATGAATGTAGACGACACCCGCCTTCGCCGGGCTGTAGACGATGCCGTCAATAAACCCATTCGCCTTGATGGTGACGCTGCGCCACACATAAGGCTGCGCCGCCGCCGTCCTCTCCGCGGCATTCGCCACCGCCGCCCATCCCACCATCGCCAGCCCCAACACGCCCGCCCGCATCCAAGTTCGCATGTGATGTGCCTCCTCGGACGTCATCATGCCATTTCAGCAAACGTTTGGCGAGCGAGAAATTTTGGCACTCAGCCTGCGAGCGGCACGCCGATCGCGGGCGTCGCGGGGGAGATGTCCCTTGAAGGGCGGAAATGTGATCGCGCCGGAAGCTGCGCGTCGGGACGGGTGGCCTCCGTTGACGGACGCGGAAATTGGCACGTAAACTGTTCGGAAGTGGCGAGGCTCACCTCCATCTTGCTCGTCCTGATCGCGGCCCTCGCCGTCGGGATGTGCCCCTGCGGGCTGCGGCTTGTAGTGGATCGGGCCATGACGATGGTCGTTTCGATCGGGCCCGGTCCAACAGCAAAGATCACTTGCCCGGCGTGTGTCGGGAAAAACCAATCGTCCCGCTCGGATCACAATGCCCCCGACCCGCAGCGATGCGCCACGGCCGTTACCAGCGACTTGCCCTCTTCGCCGACGCAGGCGCCGGTCGTCGCCGCGATGCGTGTTCCGTTTGAACTGGTGATCGTCGTGGCTGATCCGGTCCGGCCTGTTTGTGAGCGGGGAGCCATTCTTCACGTCGGATTACCCGAGCCGCCGACGCTTCTCAATCTGGGCTGCTGCCTGAACACCTGAACACTGACTCGCTGCTGACGCCTGCGATCCCGTAAACGGATCGAGCGGGCGTTCGTTGCTGCGCGGTTCTGCGCCGCCGCGCTATGCGTGCGGCCATCCTCAGACGAGTCAGACATGAACAAATTGCTCCTCGCCGGGCTGTTGCTCGGCCTCATCGCCGTCGGAACCTTTGTGTTCATCGGCGGCCGCTCACCCGCCCGCGACTCAATGGCGCCGGCAACCACGCTCGCCACGGGCCTGGGTTCGAAACAACTCTGGACCTGTGGCATGCACCCGCAGGTCATCCAAGACCATCCCGGCACTTGTCCCATCTGCCACATGCGACTGACGCCGCTCAAAACCGGCGACGACACGGAACAGGAAAAAGAGATGCAGCAGCAGGCCGGTCCGACCGTCCGCATCGACCCGGCCGTCGTGCAGAACATGGGCGTGCAGACGGCCGAGGCAACGCGCGGCCCGATCACGAAGTCGGTGCAGACCGTCGGCCTCCTTGAAGCCCCGGAGACGGGCCTTCATGACATCAGCCCGAAGGTCGGCGGGTGGATCGAGAAGCTTTTTGCCAATCAGGAGGGTATGCACGTCCACAAAGGCGAACCCCTTTTCGAGATTTACAGCCCCGATCTGATCGTGGCCGAGCAGGAACTCGTCGGTGCGGTGAGGGCCATGCGGGCGCTCGGTTCGGCCGCCGATCCGTCGGTCAAGAAATCGTCGGACGCCCTGGTCGAGTCGGCCAAAACCAAACTGCGGCTTCTGGATGTCGCGGAAGCCGACATCGACGCGGTTGCCCGGACCCAGACGGTTCCCAAGACGGTGACGTTCCGCAGCCCGGCCTCGGGAGCTGTCATCGACAAGGCGATCGTCGAAGGTTCGGCCACGCAACCCGGGCAGAAGCTCATGCGGATCGAGGACCACAGCATCCTGTGGCTCGACCTTCAGGTCTACGAAGACCAGATGGCGATGGTCGCCATCGGGCAGAATGTGCGGGCGACGGTGGAAGCATTCCCGGGCAAGACCTTCACGGGTCGAATCACCTTCATCCATCCCCACGTCGATCACATGAGCCGAACGGTGGTCGCCCGTGCCGTGCTGGATAATCCCGAGCTTGCGCTTCGGCCGGGCATGTATGCGTCCGCCACGATCGTCACTCAACCCGTGGCGGACGCGGTTCAGGTGCCGAAGGAAGCGGTCATCGATACCGGGACGCGGCAAATCGTCTTCGTCGCCCATCCCGGTGGCCGTTTTACGCCGCGAACGGTGCATGTCGGCGTGCGGGGCGATAACGATCGGGTTCAATTGATCGACGGCCTTGCCCCCGGTGAAACTGTCGTCACCAGCGGTCAGTTCCTGCTCGATGTCGAGAGCCGGACCACGGAAGCGATCCAAAAGCTGCGATCGCCCGCATCCCTCACCGCCAACTCGACCACGGCGACCGCCCCCGCCCCGCCGGAAATGCCCACCCCCTCAATGGCAGCCGCACCGCCTGCTTCAGCGCTGAAGGTCGCATGGTGCCCCATGAAAAAGGCGCACTGGCTGCAGCAAGGCGACGCGATCGCCAACCCGTACTACGGAACGCAGATGCCCGACTGCGGAGAGCTGCAGCGCACGGTCGCGATGCCCGTTGCGTCGTCGCCATTGACGGAAGTCACCATGGCATATCTCAACACGACGGCCGGTCTGACTTCAAACCGGCTCGACACTTCCGCAATCGATGCCCTGCGGACCGCAGCCGAAAAACTCAATGAGCCACAACTGGCAGAGGTGAAGTCAGCGGCTCTGGCCGTCGCGTCAGCCGGTGATGTCGCCAAAACGCGGGTTGCGCTCATCCCGCTGAGCGAGGCCCTGCTTCGGGCACTCGACAGCGGCCCCGCCACCGACTCCGCCCCCAGCAGCATGCCTTCGATGCCGGGCATGGAAGGGATGCAGCCATGATCGCACGCGTCATTGAATGGTCGGTGCGGAACAAGCTGCTGGTCCTCTTACTCACGGCCGTCCTGATCGTGAGCGGCGTGTGGGCTGCGGTTCACAGCAGCATTGATGCCGTGCCGGATTTGTCGGATGTCCAGGTCATCGTCATCACCCCTTACGCCGGTCAGGCGCCGCAGGTGGTCGAGGATCAGGTCACCTACCCGCTGACGACAGCGCTCATGGGGATTCCGCACGCCAAAGCGGTCCGCGGCCAAAGCATGTTCGAAACCTCGATGATCTACGTGATCTTCGACGAGGGGACCGACCTGTACTGGGCACGAAGCCGGGTGCTGGAATACCTGAACTTCGCCCGCGACCGCCTCCCCGCGGGCGTCGAGCCGAAGCTCGGCCCCGATGCCACCGGAGTCGGTTGGGTCTACCAGTACGTTCTCTTTCCCGGCTACTACTCCGCGGATTACCCGCAGGGCTTGTGGCACGATGAGAGCGAAAACCGGTGGTATGCCGCTCCATCCGACGCTCCGGCCGACCGCCAAGCCTCGCTCACGCGGGTGCGAGCGTTCGACCAGCCCGGCCGCTGCCCGCTGACGGGCAAGCCGCTGGTCTCTAGTAACCAGAACTTAGCCAGCCTTCGCAGCCTTCAGGATTGGTATCTCCGCTACCAACTCACGGCCGTGCCTGGCGTGGCCGAGGTCGCATCGATCGGCGGATTCGTGAGGGAATACCAGGTCGTTCTCAAACCGGAAAAATTGCTGGCGTTCAAGGTTTCCGTGCGCGACATCACCTCCGCCATCCAGCGCTCGAACGACGACGTGGGCGGCTCGGTCGTGGAGATGAGCGAGAACGAGTACATGGTCCGCAGCCGCGGCTACCTGAAGGGCCTGAAGGAACTGGGGCAAGTGCCGGTCGGGGTCGCG
>JBQCCH010000313.1:0-2356 GCA_051962375.1 Tepidisphaeraceae bacterium | reverse complement strand
TGAGCGACCTGGTCGTTCGCGGCGCAGCCGTCGTCACGCCGGCGGGGGTGCTCGTCGCCGACGTGGCGGTGTCGGACGGGCTGATCGAGACGGTCGGTGTCGTCGAGGACGCTGGCCTCGAGGAGCTCGACGGTTCGGGGCTCCATCTGTTCCCCGGCGGGATCGACCCGCACGTCCACATGCAACTGCCCTTCGGCGGGACCGTTTCCAGCGACGATTTCCGCTCCGGCACCCTCGCCGCGGCGTTTGGCGGCACCACCTCGATCATCGATTTCGCCATCCAGTACAAGGGAAAAACCTTCGCCGAAACCCTCGACGATTGGGACCGCAAATCCGCCGGCCAATGCGCGATCGATTACAGCTATCACCTGGGCATCACCAAATACGAGCCCCGGCACGAGCCCGAATTCGCCCAGGTCATCGCCCGCGGCATCCCCACGTTCAAGCTCTTTCTTGCTTACCCCGGCGTGTTCATGGTCGATGACCGGACGATGTTCCGCGTCATGCAGTCCGCCGGCCGGGCGGGCGGGTTGACGCTCATCCACGCGGAGAACGGCGTCGTCATCCAGGAGATGATCGAAAACCTGATCGCCGCCGGCAAAATCGAGCCGAAATATCACGCCCAATCCCGCCCGGCCGTCACCGAAATCGACGGCGCCGCCCGCGCCATCCGCGTCGCCGAACTCGCCGACGCGCCGGTCTTTATCGTCCACGTCAGCACCGCCGGCACGGTCGAAGAACTCCGCCGCGCCCGCGAGCGCGGCCAGCGCGCGTTCGGCGAAACCTGCACCCAATACCTGTTTTTTGACGATACCAAGTACGACCAGCCCAACTTCGAAGGCGCCAAATACGTCTTCACGCCCCCGCTGCGGCCGAAGGAAAATATCGAGCCGCTCTGGGACGCGCTGCGGCTCGGCTATTTGCAGGAAGTGTCGACCGATCACTGTCCGTTTCATTTCAAGGGTCAAAAGGAGCTTGGCCGTGACAGTTTTACCAAAATCCCCAACGGCGGGCCGGGCGTGGAAGACCGTCTGGCGATGGTTTATCAAGGCGCGGTCGTGGAACGTGGGTTCAGCCTGAGCCAGTGGGTCAATCTCATCAGCACCGCCAGCGCCAAGATGTTCGGCATGTATCCGAAGAAAGGCACCATCGCCCCCGGAAGCGATGCCGACATCGTCATCTTCGATCCCAACCGCTCGCAAATACGCTCGGCCAAGACGCATCATTCCGATTGCGACTACAACCTGTTTGAGGGCATGACCGTCAACGGCGTTGTCGACACCGTCCTCAGCCGCGGCAAAACCATCATCCGAAACGGCCAATACCTGGGCGCCCCCGGCGACGGCAAATTCATCAAGCGCGGCCAGTGCGGCGTGGTCTGAGTCGGCGAACCGTCTCTGTCTTCTTCATTCAAGCCCCCATCGATCATGATCGACACCGCCGAATCTCCCACCCTGCACGCCTGGGAAGGTCTGCCCGAAGACGTTCTGCAGTCGCGCCTTTACAACCAGGACCTCGCCCCCACGACACTCGCCCAGCGGACCTGGTCCGTCTGGTCGATCACCGCGCTCTGGGTGTCGATGTGCGCGTGCATCCCCACCTACCTGCTCGCCAGCGGCTTGATCGATGAAGGCATGAACTGGTGGCAGGCGATCCTCACCATCTTCCTCGCCAACGTCATCGTGCTGATCCCCATGGTGCTCAACGCCCACGCGGGCACCAAGTACGGCATCCCCTTCCCGGTCTTCTGCCGGGCCAGTTTCGGCACCACCGGCGCCAATGTGCCGGCCATGGTGCGGGCGCTCGTCGGGTGCGGATGGTTCGGCATCCAGTCGTGGATCGGCGGCGCGGCGCTCTTCGCCATCGCGTGCATCTTCAAACCCGAATGGGCCGGCGCCCCGCACCTCCTGATCGGCGCTTATGACCTGGGCATCAGCGCGCCGCAATTCCTGGCGTTTTTGGCGTTTTGGCTGGTCAATATTGTCGTCATTTTCGCCGGCATCAACTCGATCCGCTGGCTGCTGAACATCAAGGCGCCGCTGCTGATCCTGCTGGGCTTCATCCTGCTCGGCTGGGCCTACTTCAAGGCGGGCGGTTTCGGGCCGATGCTGCATCGGCCGTCCGCCTTCGTCCCCGGCGGCCCCAAGGCCGGGCAGTTCTGGGCCACGTTCATCCCCGGCCTCACCGGCATGGTCGGCTTCTGGGCCACCCTCTCGCTCAACATCCCCGATTTCTCCCGCTACGCCCGCAACCAGCGCGAGCAAGTCATCGGCCAGGCGCTGGGCCTGCCGCCGACGATGGCATTGTTCGCCTTCATCGGCGTGGCCGTCACCAGCGCCACCGTCGCCATCTTCGG
>JBQCCH010000312.1:0-13276 GCA_051962375.1 Tepidisphaeraceae bacterium | reverse complement strand
AATCGCATTGATGATTTGATCCACATCGTCGCGTTCAAAGTACCCGGCCGTGCACTGCTCGCCGCCGCTTTCGCCGTGCGCGCGCAGGTCGATCGCCAGCACATTCCAGCCGAGCCCGTGCCAGGTCGGCGCCCAGGCGATCCCCCCCACTTTGGCGTCGGCGTAACCGTGGAGAATGATGACGACCCGATCGCTCGCCACCGCCGCCGGGATCCACCACCCGGCCAGGCGGATCTTTTGGCCGGGGCGCTGCGCGTCCATTACGGTGAAGCCGATCGGATCAAACGCCAGTCCCAGGTCCTCCGGCGACAATCGCTTCAGCAGGTACATCGCCTTGCCGTCGTTCATGCGCGGCGGGCGCAGCAGGCGGCGCGCCATCATCAGGATGAGCAGCCCTGACCACCCTACCGCGACGAGGATCAGAAACAGCGCAAGCGAGAGATAGGCCATGCGTATCCACTAAAATTCAACGAATCCGTCCGACTGCGCCTTCCCTACGGCGCCGCCGCGGCGATCAACGGCTCCGGGGGCTCGGGAATGTCGTGCCGCGACGCCACCGCCACCAGCAGCGTCGCGCTGGCCGCGCTGGCGCATGCACCATACACGAACGTCAGGCTCGTCGGGAGCGAGTACATCAGCGTCGTCATCGGAAACCAATACGCCCAGCACGGCGGCAGCAACGGCGCGATCGTCTGCAGATACCAGCGGCCCGACATCTTCCGCAGCAAGGCGGGCACGTCATACCGCTCCCGTCGAAGCGCGTAACCGGTGGCAATCAGCCCGGTCCCCAACGTCGGCGAATACACCAATTGATCGCTCAACACCTTGGCCACCACCGCCAGCGGCTCCCGCGTGTTGCCGAACACGACCGCCAGCCCGCGGTAAAACGCATCGACACACACGCCGCAGAGGGCAAACAACGCCATCCCGAACAGGATGTCGCGCCCCCGCCGGCGCGTCAGCGACCGATCGACGCCGGTGATGAACTTGAAGACTTCCGGGCAAACGCCGCTGCAGATCGCCATCACGACGGCCGAAAATGCGTAGCCGCCATGGGCTTTCACCTGGGCGATCTGGTCACACGCCGATCGCACCGCATCAATCTTGAAGTACGAGACCACAAACGCCAGCCCGCACAATTGGATCAGTACAAACGGCTTCCACAACCGTCGCACCGCGAGCAGGCCGGGCAGAATCACCTGCTTGAGCCAGGGCGTGGGCTTGGCTTCACTCATGGATGCGGTCTCGTTCAACAGAATGGGCTTGACGCTCGCCTGGCTCATGGGCGTTCTATCGGCACATAGACGGCGGTGTAATTCGCGCCGTCTTTGAATCGGTCGGCTTGACGGTAGCCGGCGGGGATCTCGACGGCGTCATTCTTATTCGCCCGTTCCAGGCACACCAGATCGGGCGAGTGCACGCGGGCCGCCAGTTGCTGGTCATCCAGCACCGGGATGATTCGGCGCATCGCAAACACGGTCGGCAGATGCTCGGGCCCGCGGAAGACGAAGTCGGCGCCGGGATATTTCCGGCGCAGTTGAGCGGCGACGATGTCGGGCGTGCTGGCCGACAGCGTCGCCACCCAGACGGTGGCTGCGAGCATTGCCCCGAGCGATAGCGCCGCCACGCAGGTCAATTGCCGAGCCCCTTTCGCCCCCCGGGCGACCCAGACCGCGGCGATCGACACCCCGGCAAGCCCGCCGATCAAAACCCAATCGCCCGCCAACGGCCGATGACGGACGACTTTTGCCACCACAAAAATCGCGGCCGGCGTGATCAGCAGCACATAAAACATCGCCGTCAATACCGGCCGCAACGTGCGGTGCATGGGCGGGGCATCCGGATCGATCGCTCGATCGAGCGCCCACCCCAGCAGCACGGCCGCCCCCGGCATCATCGGCAGCAAATAGTGCAGTTGCTTATTGCCCCACAGGCACAGCGGGATCAAGATCACGCCGCACCAGAGCAGCACGGTCAACAGCGAGCGAGCCTCCGGCTGCGCTTCGCGTCGTGAGCGGGCGACGATCCGCACAGCGCCGATCAGTGCCCCGAGCCAGACCAGCGTCCAGGGGAGCAGCGACAGCAGGAGCGAAGGAATATACCGCAACGCCGAGCCGGCATGCCCGCCCCCACCGACGGCGGAATTCCGCAGGTCATCGCCCAATTGATCGCCCGGGGCGTACCGCAACACATACACAAACCACGGCGCGGCCAGCACGACCAGCGTCACGATCGCGCCGGACACCACAAACTCCCGCAGCGGCCGCCACTCGCGGCGGATCGCGCACAATCCCACCAGAAACAGCGCCACAAACCCCGCGGGCGGTCCCTTCGCAAGGATGCCCAGCGCCATCGCGACGGCCATCAGGTGCTGCCATCGGAACCGATGCTGCGCGTCGAAGCACCGCATCGCCGCATAGACGCCGATCGTGACAAACAGCGTCGCCAGCGTATCGGTCTCGGCCAGGATCATGTACTTCATGAAGAGGTACGAACTCAGCAGCCCCGCCACCGCCCAGACCGCAGCCCGCGGGTTGAACAATCGCCGGGCGATCAGAAATGTGAAGGCCAACGTCACCCATGCCGAAATGACGGCGGGCACGCGACCGGCGGCCGTCGACACGCCGAACAGGGCAAAGCTCCCCGCGCTCAGCCAATAAGCCAACGGCGGCTTGCGAAGACGAATCGCGCCGTTGGTGTGCGGAATCATCCACCCGCGCCAGTCCTGCCCGCGCATTTCACGCGACGTTTCCAGTACGCGCGCTTCCTGGGTCCGCGTCATCGGCGAAGGGATCGCCGCCAACATCAGAAACAGGCCCGCGACGAACCAAAGGGCCAGGGCAAACGATCGGCAACGCATCGGGGGAGCGTCAGATAGAGCTGCGGTCACGGCGCGTAGTGTCCGCGTTGGGGCGGCGGAGTTCAAGAATGCCCCGAAAAATCCGCGGCGTCCGCAATCTCGCCGGCCGGGCGTCAGATCGTCGGGTGCCAGCGCGATTGAACCTTCTCCACGCAGCCGGCGATGAATTCATCGACGGACATCGTCCCGCGCAGCGTGCCCGTGGTGACGTCGTGATACGGCCGAACGCTCAAGGTGCCGGTTTCGGCTTCCTTTTCGCCGACCGTCAACAGGAACGGCACCTTCGCCATCAGGGCGGTGCGGACCTTGGCGCCGATCTTGTCGCCGCTGTCGTTCAATTCCGCCCGGATGCCGGCCTGCTTCAGGCGGTCGGTCACCTGGCGGGCGTAGGCATTGGTTTTGTCGCTGACGGTGAGCACGGCCGCCTGCACCGGGCTGAGCCAGAGCGGGAAAGCGCCGCCGAAGTGCTCAATCAGCACGCCGATGAATCGCTCCATCGACCCGAACGGCGCGCGGTGAATCATCACCGGCCGGTGAGGATGGTTGTCTGCGCCGACGTAACTCAGATCAAACCGCTGCGGCAGTTGGTAATCCACCTGCACGGTTCCCAATTGCCACTCGCGGCCGATGACGTCGCGGACGACGAAGTCGATCTTGGGCCCGTAGAACGCGGCTTCGCCCGACTCTTTCGTGAAGGCGACGCCCAACGATTCCGCCGCCGAGATGCACGCGGCTTCGGCGCGATCCCATTGCGAAGGATCGCCCACGTATTTGGCCGAATCCGGGTCGCGCAGGCCGACGCGCACGCGGTAGTCTTTCATCCCCAGCGTGCCCAGGACGATCTTCACCAGTTCCAGGCAACCCAGCACCTCGGCGGGCACCTGCTCTTCCATGCAGAACAAGTGAGCGTCGTCCTGCGTGAACCCGCGCACGCGGGTCATGCCGCCCAGCTCGCCCGACTTTTCCCAGCGATAGACCGTGCCAAATTCCGCGAGGCGGATCGGCAAATCGCGATAGCTGCGCTGCTCGCTGGCGTAAATGCGGATGTGGTGCGGGCAGTTCATCGGCTTGAGCAGGTAGCCGTCGATCTCGCCCTTTTCCATCAAGTTGGCCAGGTCGCCGCAGGAGCATTTTTCCTCGGCGAGCTTCGCGATGAAATCGCGATCCACCAGCGGCGGGAACTGGCTTTCACGGTAATACGGGAAGTGGCCGCTGGTCTTGTACAGATCGAGCCGGCCGATGTGGGGCGTGAAGACCTGGCTATACCCTTGGCGTTTCAGGTGCTCGCCGATGAAGTTCTGCAACTCCTGGCGAACGATCGCCCCCTTGGGCTTCCACAGCACCAGGCCCTGGCCCACCTGCTCATCGATCGTGAACAGGCCCAACTGCGGGCCGACCACGCGGTGATCGCGCTTCTTGGCTTCGTCGAGCATCTTCTGGTGCGCTTCGAGCTGCTTTTTGTCGAAGAAGGCCGTCCCGTAGATGCGCACGAGCTGTTCGCGCTTGGCATCGCCGCGCCAATACGCCCCGGCGATGCTCATCAGCTTGAATGACTTGATCCGCCCCGTGCTGGGAATGTGCGGCCCGCGGCAAAGGTCAAGAAAATCGCCCTGGCTGTAGAGGGAAACGGTCTGCTCGCCCGCTTTTTCCAGCTCATCGATCAGTTCTTTTTTGAACCGCTGATTCTGCGAGCTGAGCCGCTGGCGGGCGTCTTCGGGCTGCACGTCTTCGCGGCCGAACTTGAAGTCGCTGGCGACGATCGCTTCCATCTCCTGTTCGACCTTGGCGAGGTCATCCTGCGTGATTTTCACGCCGGCGGGGAATTCGAAGTCGTAGTAGAAGCCGTTTTCGATGACCGGGCCGATGGTGTATTGCAGCCCGTCGCCGTACAGGCGTCGCAGGGCTTGAGCCAGCACGTGGGCGGTGCTGTGCCGCAGGACGGCCAATCCCTCCGGGTCTTTTTCGGTGACGATGCTGACTTGATGCTCGCCGGAGAGCGGGTGCGCCAGATCGACCAGTTTGCCGTCGACCCGCCCGACAATCGCCGCCTTCGCCAGACCGCGGCCGATCGATTCGGCCAGCTGGTAGACGCTGCTGCCGTCGGGAAGTTCTTTGCGCGTGCCGTCGGGGAGGATTGCGATTGCCATGGGAAAATTAGTGGAGCGTGTCGCGTGGACCGTGGAGACCTTCAGAACTGCGGTTTCGCTTTGTCGAAGTCTCTCCGAGCCACCCGCTACGCTCAAATCCTTAATAAAAAACCGCCCGATGCGTCATCGGGCGGCGTCGATTGCTTCGTCATCGAATGCGAATCACCGGCCCGAGTTCACTCGGCCAAGTTCGTCGGCGTTCGCGTGGTCTTCCGCATGGGCAAAATTGTAGCCGCAGGCGTCGGAGGCACAAGGGATGTGGATCGGGGGTGCATCAGTGCAATCTGCGAGGAACGGCACTCCGCCGAGCTTCGGTCGCACTGAACCGGCGCAACGCCGCGGTGCGGGGACTTCGAAGAATCGTAAAAAAAACCGGGACGACCGGCACGTCGGGCCGGTCGTCCCGAAACAGACTATTCGAGCGATCCGCAACACGTCGCGCCTCAAAGTCGCGACGCATTGGCGGCGGCGGCGTCATCATTGACTTCGCCCAAGGCCAATTCGGTCAGGTGCCGATCGGCCGTCTTCTCTTCTTCAAGCGTCTGATCCAGACAGCGCAGCACGTCTTCGCGGCCGAGCCGCTGGGCGAACGCCCGCGCACTCCCGTAGCCGGCCATCTCGTAATGCTCCACGCGCTGAGCCTGGCTGATGAGGCCGGCGTCCTTGATGTCGTGAGGCATCGCGGTCGTCAGCCAATCGCTCGCCTCGGCGATGATCCCTTTCATCGCCACGCAGGTGTGCCCCTCGGGCGTGAAATTCAACATCGTGGCGACCCGTTCCAATCGCCGGCAGTGATTTTCGGTCTCCTTCAGATGCGATTCGAAGGCTTCTCTCAGCTTCGGATGATGGGCTTGTTTCGCCATCGACGGCAGCGCTTTTTCGATCTGCCGCTCCGCGCTGTACAGGTCCCGCAGTTCGTGCACCAGCAACTCTTCCAGGGTTCGTATTTGCATGACATCACCGGTCGTCAAAGCCTACTGAATAATACGTCAGGGCCGCGGCTCGGGTCGTCAAAATGCGATAAATCGGGCTTCATTCGAGCGAGCTTTGCCGCTCAGTCGGCCGGGGGAATCTGGCAGGATTCGCAGGCGAACACCTGCCGGCCGCCCATGAGAAAACGGACGATCTTGGCGTGGCAACGGGGGCAGTGGGGTCGCTTATAGATATTGAACCACTCGACCGCCGTCAGCCGGGCGACGGGCTTTTTCAGCTTCGTCGTCGGCGCGGTCACGATGCGGCCGTGTTCGACGGCAAATTCCATCAGCGACTGCGTGAGCGACCAAAGCCGCTTGAACTGCGCAGCCCTAAGGGTTTGACCGACGGCCTTGGGGTGAATCTTCAGCAGCCAGAGCAACTCGGAACGATAAATGTTGCCAATGCCCGCGATGACGGATTGATCCATCAGAAGCATGCCGATCGGTGTGCGGCTGGCGGCGATGCGTTCGAACGCCCGGGCCGGGTCGGCGTCGGCGCGAAGCGGATCGGGGCCGAGCCGATCGAGGATCGACTGCGCTTCGGGAGGATCGATCACCGCACAGGCGTTCGGTCCGTTCAGGTCGATCGTGTGCAATTTGCCGATCATCCGCACCCGCACGGCCCCGCGCGGTTCGGGTGGCGGCGTCGGGTGGACGCGAAATTTGCCGTACAAGCCCAGGTGCACGTGCAGAATGCGACGGCCGGTGAAGTGGTAGAACAGGTGTTTGCCGCAGGCGTCGATGGAGGTCAACGTCTTGCCGTCGATCGACTTGGCCCCCGGTTCAAAGCGGCCCTGCGGTGAGCTGACGCGAAGCTTCTGCCCGCTCAACAGGGTGCGATGCTCTTTGGCGAGCCGATGAATGGTCGGGCCTTCGGGCACGGGCGGATTGTCAGGGGAGCAGGCGCCGCGGGCAATGGCAGCCGGCGGGTTGCGCGTTCATTTCAAATATTCCGACGCCAGCTCGGCGGCGATCTTGCCGGACAACGCAACCAGCGGCAGCCCGCCGCCCGGGTGCGACGCGCCGCCCGCGAAAAACAGGCCGCGCACGTCTCGGTCCCGGTTCGGCGGGCGCAAAAACGCCTGGCGAATGCCGTTGCTGCTGATTCCGTAAATGCTGCCCGCATGAGCGTTCACCCGGGCGACCAGGTCTGCCGGCGTGATGATTCGCTCGACCACGATGCGCCGCGACAAATCGGTCAGCCCGAACCGCTGCTCCAGCGTTGCAACAATCCGATCGCGGTAGCGCGGGCCTTCGGCGGCCCAATCGATTCGGCCGTCGAGGGGCGGCGCTGAGCAAAGCACGAACAGGTTCTCACAATCGGCCGGGGCTTGCGTGGGATCGGTCCGCGTGCTGGCGCAAACATAGATGCAAGGATCGTCGGGCACGGTACGCGTTTCGAACATCGCCCGAAGATCGGACCGGTAGTCGGCGGGCATGAACTTGGTGTGATGGGCCAGGTGCGGGTAGGTGCCCTGCACCCCCAGCAGCAGCACCAGCCCGCTGCCGCCGGGTTCCATTTTTTCCAAGCGCGGGTCAGTGAACGTCGGACGATCGGCCGGAGCGATCAGGTTGCGGTAGGCGTAAGGCACATCCGCATTGACGATCACCGCATCGGCGGCGACGACTTCACCGCCGGCCAGGCGAACGCCGACGGCTTGCTTTTGCTTGGACGATCCCTCGACCAGCACGCGCTCAACGGCCGCGTTCGTGCGAATCTTCACGCCCAGATCGATCGCGAGGCGTTCCAGGGCGGTCGCCAGGGCGTACATGCCCCCCTCGATGTACCAGCCCCCCATCTCGAGCTCCACATGCGGGATGACCGCGAGCGTTGCGGGCGCAAGAAACGGGCTGGCCCCGCTGTAGGTGGCATATTGATAGAGCACTTCGCGCAGCCGCGGGTGCGACACGTGCCGATCGACGACCGCGGAAAACTTTTTGAACATCCCGATGCGCAGCGGCACGGACAGGGCGTTGATCGCGCCCAAGGGAGAGAAACGCCCTTCCGGTCGAAACGCCTGCTCCGGCGATTGAGTGAGAAACAACTCGCCCGACAAATCCCAGACCCGCTGCCCGAAAGAGAGGAAGCGATCAAACCCCGGCACATCCCCCGGCGAGAGGGCCTGCACCTGCTCGCGCAGGCGAGTGCGGTCCGAATGCAGTTCGAATGAGGTTCCGTCCGCCCAGACGAAGCGCGAAACCGGATGAAGCCGGCGAATCGGCAGGTGATCGCGCACATCGCGTCCGGCGGCGGCGAACAGGTCGGCAAAGACCAGCGGCAAGGTGAGCAGGCTGGGCCCGGTATCGAAGGTGAAGGGCCGATCCGTCGGCCGGTGGGGATGGGGCGCTTCCCACCGCGACAGCTTGCCGCCGACGAAGGGATTCTTTTCACACAGGACGACCTCGCAGCCCCCCGCCCGCAGACGAATGGCCGCCGCCAACCCACCGACGCCGGCGCCGACAACCAAGACCGTCTTGCTCATGCGTTCCCTAGACTACTTTCAAGGCACGCGGATGAGTACACCCGCCCTTGTGCCTAAAGCGCTCGCACCCTGAATTCATCGCGATCGTGCGCCTGCTTGCGCAGACTTGGCAGGATCCTCACTTTTTCTTCAAACAACTGGGATATATCTCTCCGCATCAGCAATTTTTGAGCCTCTGGCACCACAATTGCAAAGGATGTCAGGGTCGTACGCGAAGCATCGCTCGCGGCCGCCAAACAGGGTTCGCACCAGGGTAGCCCATCGACGACACGAGAAATACTGACCCTCGTGGATCGGGATCAATTTACAAAACAGCAGCGGCGCTCCGCGATTTGCGGCGCGCGATCGGCAAAAAGCCTTTTCAGAGGCAGTGAGCGGTCATGAATATTCGTGAGTTTCTGGACAGCAAGAATGGGAAGATCGCGAGCATTGCGTTCGCCGTCGTCATGGTCGGGGCGGCGGGTTTTGCGGCGTATTCGCAATTGGGGCAGACCGCCGAATCGCGGATGAGCACCGATCGGGTCTTCATCGACGCCCAGACGGGCCAAACGTTCCGTCACACCATTGCGATGGGGGAAAAGGTGCCGGTGGTCTCGCCGTTCACGGGGAAGAATACGGGCGTCGAGCCGGAAAAATGCTTCTGGACGGCGGACGGGAAGATCAAGAGCGAGCCAACGTATGTCCTGCTGAATGAATCGGCCGGCAAACAGGGGCCGACGTTCTGCCCCGATTGCGGCCGACTCGTGGTTGCGCACAACCCGCCGGCCTCCACGCTCACGCCCCCCCCGCCCACGCGGGCCGAACTCGCCAAGCATTAATCGAGCATTTTTATGAAGGATACAACGATGTCACGTTTCTCTGCGAAGGCCAAGGCCTTCACTCTAGTCGAACTTTTGGTGGTGATCGGAATCATCGCCCTGCTGATCTCGATCCTGCTCCCCGCGCTGACCAAAGCCCGCGGGGCGGCGGCATCGGTGAAATGCATGGCGAACATGCGTTCGATCATGCAGGGCATGCAGATGTATGCCTCCCAAAATCACGACTGGATTCCCGGCCCGTACACCAGCGGCCAATACCTGCTGTCGCAGAACGACACCTACAGCACCCCGCATGGACCGTACGGAGAAGCCAACTGCCCGGACCTCCTCGCGATTACGGACTGGATGTCGCCGATCGCGGCGACGCTGGGGACTAAATTCAATCGCGGGCCGGCCTTGGCGGATCGGATCGAGCGGTACCAGCAGCTGGTCGTCAATGGCATGTTCCACTGCCCGTCTAACAGCGGCGATCTCTTGACGACTCACTACGGCTCCGGTGGCGACATGGGCACCCTGCCGATGCCGTCTTATTTTGAAGCGCAGATGTTCACCTTCGTGCACACGAACAGCAACCTGCCCCGAGGCGTCACGACCAGCAGCGCGTCCAACCGCATCTGGGGCTCGGCCAGCAGCTATGATGTGCCGCAGGGGTATTCGCCGAAGATCAGCAAGATTCGCAATTCGCCGCAGAAGATCGCCATCGCCGAAGGGGCACGCTACGTCGACGGCGTCAACCCGCCCGATTACGACAGCAACATCACCGGCGGCAGCGGCGGGTTCTTTGCGGATGAAGGCCCCTGGAACAATAAGTACAGCCACGCCATCTACCTGGGCCAAGTGCCGGGCAATGGCTCGACCGGCACGTATGACGGCCGCATCCCCATGCGGCACGGCGGCCGGCAGCCGTTCTCGGCGCCGGGGACGTACAAAGGCAATTTTGCCTTCTGGGACGGCCACGTTGAAACGATGAACGACGTGGACATGTCCAAGCCCGACTACTGGATGCCCACCGGCAGCAACTACACCGTCTCGAGCGTGTGGCCCGTCACGGTGCAGCGATTCAACATCCCGTCGACGCCGGCGATGGCAATCGCACAGTAACACGGGACGGACGCCGTCTCTGACTCGCCGATCATTCAAGACGCCGCCAGCCTGTGCTGGCGGCGTCTTCGTTTGGGAGCGCCGATTCGCTTGAAACCGCCGCGGAATGGTTCGATCATGCGGGCGGTTGCCTGTCATGACCCTTCCCCGCGAACAGCGTCATCATTATCAGCACGCCGTCCTGGCGATGTTCGCTGCCCTTCTGTGCCCGACGCTTGGGCTGGCCGACCCGGCGGCGCCCGGGGCGACGTGCGCGGTGACGACGGTGGATTCGGTGGAGGTCCAGCAGCCGACATCGCTGGTGCCGCTGGGCCTGGGGCAGACGTTGATCGCCCAGCGCGGCCGGCTGGAGGTCATCGGCGGCGCTGGGACGGCGCAGGACTTCGAGTTATCGATCGGACAATTCGCCCGGGCGCTCAACGTGCCCGACAGCGCGGTGAGCATCGCGGCGGCCGTCGGGATTTCTGCGGGCGATTTGCTGTTTTACACCACCGGCACCAGTGCCGACCGCTCGGCGACGGGGCTTTGGCTTTACGATCGGCGGACGCGCGCGCTCAGCGTGATTGCCGATGCCCAGACGCTGGGGCGGGAATCCGGCATGGGGAATGCCATCGATCTGGGGCGAGGACAACTGGCGGTCGTCGGAAATGACGTGTGGCTCATGGTGCGCAATGTGGACGCCACCGTATTTTTCCGGCTGGATCGACGGCAGTTGGCGGACTCGGGGACGGCTCGGCTGTCGAGGCCGTTCAAGGCGTTGATGACGCCGGACCATCTCCCCTTCCGCGTGCAGCCGGAGGATCGCGTGTACGGTGTGGCGTCGGCGGACGGGGCCGTGCTGGAACTCTTGCGGACGACGAGCGGCGAATCCTGGCGCATCGCCGCGGACGGCACCGCGCGGTTCGATGAGGAATCCACCTCGCATCCTCCCACGGCGCTGCCGGCGCTGGCGCTTCCGCCGGAACGGTTTGGCGGACGAAATCTGATGCTGCGCTTTTTTCCCGAGGCCATCACGCCCACCGGGGGCTTGCCGCCGTTGCCCGATCCCGACGCCGGCGCCGGCCCGCGCTATCCGACCCTGGTCGTCAATGACGGATCGAGGGCGACCGTGATCGATCGCGATGCGATCCGCATGCGGGCGGGGTTTCCGGTGCATGCGCTGCGGCTGACGGCCTGGTGCGTGGACCCGGCCAGCGGGGATGTCATCGCGTACGACGCCATGAGCGGCGAGGTCCTGCGGCTGCACCTGAGCGGGATTTGACCGGTACCCGGGCCGCCCTTGCAAGTTCGGCCGGAATCCCAAATCATCGGCGGCATGCACGACACCTACGAATCGCCCCTGGCGACGCGAAACGCCTCGCGCGACATGCTCCAGCTCTTCTCGGCCCAGCACAAAATCGGTCTGTGGCGCCGGCTCTGGCTGGAATTGGCACGGGCCGAGCGGGCGCTGGGGATCGAACGAATCACCGACGAGGCGCTGAAGCAGTTGGAAGCGCAGCTCGACCAGATCGATTTCGCCAAGGCCGCGGAGTGGGAGAAGCGTCTGCGGCACGACGTGATGGCGCACGTGCACACGTACGAAGAAGTCGCACCGGCGGCCAAAGGGATCATCCACCTGGGGGCGACGAGCCAATACGTGGTGGACAATGCCGACCTGATCATCATGCGCGACGCGATGAAGCTGCTGGCAGGCAAGCTGGCCAGTGCGATCGACGCCCTGGCGACCTTTGCCGTGAAGTGGAAGGACCTGCCCACGCTCGGCTACACGCATTACCAGCCGGCCCAGCTGACGACGGTCGGCAAACGGGCGACGCTGTGGGCTCAAGACCTGGCGATTGACCTGGAAGAGCTGGAATATCGGATCAAAACCCTCCGCTTCCGCGGCGTGAAGGGAACCACCGGCACGCAGGCGTCGTTCCTGAGCCTGTTCGACGGCGATGCCGACAAATGCGATCGGCTGGATGCCCGCGTGACGCAGGCGTTCGGTTTCGATGCCAGCTTCGTGGTCACCGGGCAAACCTATCCGCGCAAGATCGATGCGCAGATCGTCAACTCGCTGGCGGGCATTGCCGCGAGCGTGCACCGGTTCGCCAATGACATTCGCCTGCTGGCGGGCATGAAGCAGATGGAAGAGCCTTTCGAGGCCGAGCAGGTGGGCAGTTCGGCGATGGCTTACAAGCGCAATCCGATGCGCTGCGAACGGGCGACGGGGCTTTCGCGGTTTGTCATCAGCCTGGCGAGCTCACCGCTGCAGACGGCGGCCGAGCAGTGGTTTGAACGGACGCTGGACGACAGCTCAAACAAGCGGCTGGCGATCCCGGAACCGTTTCTGGCGATCGACGGCGCACTGTCGATCGTGATCAATGTCGCACGGGGCTTGGTCGTGTATCCGAAAGTGATCGCGGCGGCCGTGAATGCCGAGCTGCCGTTCATGGCGACGGAAGAAATCCTCATGGCCGGCGTGCAGGCGGGCGGGGATCGGCAAGCACTGCACGAGCGCATCCGCACGCACTCCCTCGCGGCGGCGGAGCAGGTGAAAATGCACGGCAAACCGAATGACCTGATCGAGCGGCTCTCCACCGACGCCGCCTTCGGCAAGACGAATCTCGCCGGCGTGCTGGAGCCGAGCCGGTTTGTCGGACGCGCGCCCGAACAGGTGACGCGGTTCGTCGAGGAAGTCGTCGAGCCCATCCGCCGGCGATACCCGGCCGCTCTGGCGCAGGCGGTGTCGCTGAAGGTGTAAACGTCCTGCCGCATCCATTCAAACCGCAGCGCCGGCGCGGCCGGGCTGCGGTTTTTTTGTGCGCCAAAGAAAAACCGCGTGTCCCGGAAGGACACGCGGCGTTTACAATTGTCTTATGAGGACGGTCCGCCGAAATAGTTCGAGCGAAGA
>JBQCCH010000311.1:0-9513 GCA_051962375.1 Tepidisphaeraceae bacterium | reverse complement strand
GTCGGATCGAACGGAAAATCGTGGGCGGGCGGGGGCATCGCGCGCATGCTAGAATCGTCGCCGGTCGATGACAAGCAACGGATGCCCCGCGCGCCGCCCGACGCATGACGATGTCTCAGATGCACTGCTACAGCTCCCCCGCCTACACTGCCGTGCTTCCGCCGGGCCATCCGTTTCCGATGGATAAATTCGCCGACTCCGCCCAGCAGGTCCGCAGCGGCGGATTCGCCTGCGTGATCGATCCCGGCGCGATCTCGGACGAAGATCTCCTCCGCGTCCACACGCCGGCCTACATCGAGTCGATCCGCACGGGGCACTACAACGAACCGACCGCCCTGCGCCTGGGTTTGCCCTGGCACCCGACGATCCACACCCGCTCCCGCGCCGCGACGGCCGGCACGCTGATGGCCACCTGCGCCGCCCTGCGCGACGGCATCGCCGCCAACCTCGCCGGCGGCACGCACCACGCCTTCGCCGACCGGGGCGAGGGCTATTGCGTCTTCAATGACGTCGCCGTCGCCATCCGAAAACTGCACGCGGCCGAACCCTGGCTGCATGCGATGGTGATCGATCTGGACGCCCACCAGGGCAATGGCACCGCCGCCCTGTTCGCCGGCGACGCGCGGGTCTTCAGCTATTCGCTGCATGTCGGGCGCAATTATCCCAGCCGCAAGGAACGCAGCTCGCTCGACGTCGAAGTCACCCGCTACGCGTCGGCCGACGAATATTTCGACCGCCTGACCGCGACGCTGCCGGCCGCCCTGGAGCAGTTCGAACCCGATATCGTCTTCTACAACGCCGGCGTCGACGTGCACGAGGACGATCGCTTCGGGCAGATGAAGCTTTCGACGCAAGACATGCGCCGGCGCGACGCCTTCGCCATCGAGGCGGCTCGGAAATGGCACATTCCCACGGTCGTGGTCTACGGGGGCGGCTACAACCGCACGCCCGGGATGACCGCCGCCCTGCACGTGCAGACCCTGCGGGTCGCCGCCGGCTTTTTCGACGCCGCCCACGCCCGCGAATCGGCCTGAATTGCCTTGCCGCCCCCTGCGACAATTTTGCACCTGCCTTCCTTCTGGCGCCTATGATTTTTGAAAGCAGCAAGGAGATTCCTATGCCTTCTGAAACGGATCTGATTGCCGACAGCATCAATAAGCCGCTGATGTTCGTGGCGGCGGGTGTGGTGGCGCTGGGCTTTGCGATGTGCCTGACCTTCGCGCTGTTGCCGCTCGGATTGATCGTCATGGCGGCGGGCGTGGTCTGGGCGTTTTTGCTCTATGTCATCGCCGTCTTCAAGACGCGGATCGACCGCGTGAATCCGTACGAACCGACGCGGCCTCACCCTTAATTTGCTTGATCCAAAGCCACGCGGTAACGTACCCGGCCGACGTTCGAATCAAACGTCTTGCGCCCTTTCGGGGCGTGATCGATCCACCGGCCAAGGAGTTGCTCGCGTGTTTTTGGAAAAGCTGCTCGGCATGTTCAGCGTCGATCTGGGCATCGACCTGGGAACATGCAACACGCTCGTCTGCATCCGCGGCCAAGGGATCGTGCTTAATGAGCCGTCGGTCGTCGCCGTTAACGCCCGCACCAACAAGGTGATGCAGAACGGCATGGCGGTGGGGCTGGTCGCCAAGGAAATGCTGGGCAAAACCCCCGGCAGCATCAAGGCCGTCCGTCCGATGAAGGACGGGGTCATCTCCGATTTTAACATCACCGAGTCGATGCTCCGCTACTTCATCCGCCGCGCCACCGGCGGCAAGAAGTGGACGAGCCCGCGCGTGGTAATCGCGGTGCCGAGCGGCATCACCGGCGTGGAAAAACAGGCGGTCATCCAATCCGCCGAACGCGCCGGCGCCCGCCGCGTCTTCCTGGTCGAAGAACCCATGGCCGCCGCCATCGGCGCGGGGCTGCCGGTCACCGAACCCACCGCCAGCATGATCGTCGACATCGGCGGCGGCACGACCGAAGTGGCGATCATCTCGCTCGCCGACATCAGCGTCTGCGACAGCGTCCGCGTGGCGGGTGATGACTTCGATGAAGCCATCATCAACCACATGAAAAAAACCTACAACATGCTCATCGGCGAGCAGATGGCCGAGCGCATCAAGATCGAAGTCGGCTCCGCCAGCCCGTTCCCCGGCGAAGAGCCCAGCATGGAAGTCAAAGGCCGCGACATGATCAGTGGCCACCCGCGCAAAATGATGATCAGCGCCGGCGAAATCCGCGAAGCCCTGCACGAGCCGGTCACCAGCATCGTCGAAGCCGTCTCCCACGTCCTGGAAATGGCCGAACCCGAACTGGCGGCCGACCTGGTCGACAACGGCATCACCATGGCCGGCGGATCGAGCATGCTGCGCGGGCTCACCACCGTCATCGGCAACGCCACCGGCCTGGATGTGCGCCTCGCCGAAGACCCCCTCACCTGCGTCGCCCGCGGCACGGCCGTCTATCTGGAGAACCTGGAACTCTGGAAAGACACCATGGAAAGCGACCAGGACGAAATGTAGGCCGCCCCGGGCGCCGCCCGACCGGTCTCATGCATCGAACGCGCCGGTTGCATCGGTCGGCCGAGTTCGGCATGCTGAGGCCCTGAGTGAATTCTTCCTCGTTTCAACTCTTCTTCGTCGCCCTGGCGGCGCTGTGCGCTTTTACGCTGCAGCCCGTGCGGTCCGGGGTGCGGGAAACAATCGCGGAACTCTTCGTCCCCGTCGCCTGGCCGGTGCATGCGATCGGGTTAACCCTCTCGCGGCGGCTGGCGCCCGAAACGAGCACCGACCTGCTGTCGCCCGCCAATCCGCGCAACGCCGACGACCTTCGCCATCAGAATGCCGAGTTGCTGACGCGCCTGGCGAATCTCGAAGCGCAGCTGGATGACCTTCGCCAATTGTCGGCCCAATATGACAAGCTCGGTGCGTTGCGCACGCTGGTTCACCCCGCCCGCGTGATCGCCGGGCCGCAGCCGCCGCGACAAACCCTGACCATCGCCACCGGCACCCTCAAGGGCCTGCGCGAAAAACTGCCCGTCGTCAGCCCCATGGGTTTCGCCGGGCAGATTTATGACGTCAGCCTCACCGGCGGCACCGCCAAAGTGCTGCTGCCGACCGACCCGGCCTCGCACCTGTCGGCCCGGTTTGTGCGATTCGTCAACCAGCCCGATGGCACCGTCGGCGTGCAGGCGATCAAAACCAATCCCCCCCTCGTCGACGGCGACGGCCATGGCATGGTCGTCCGGGCGCTGACGGCACGCGAAGTGCGGAACGCCCTGAAGGTGGGCGATGTCGCCCTTCTGGATGACGTCACCTTCCCGCCGGCCGTCAAAGGGCTGCGGCTCGGGACCGTCCGCAAAATCACGCTCCCCGCCACCGACGCTGGCTTCGCGGTCATCGAACTGGAACCGACGACCAATTTCGCCAGCCTGTCGGAAGTGCTGGTGGTCGACAAATAAACCGTAGCCTGGCCGTTCCCGAGGCCGGCGCAGAGTTGCCCGCCGCCGCCCCGGCCTCTACCCTCAACCCGCCCAATGCGTTGGCTGCCGTTCATTCTCCTGGCCTACCTCATGCTCGGTCTTCAGATCGGGCTTGCCGGGATCGCGCGCTTCGGATCGGGCGAAATCAATTTCGTCCTGATCGCGGCCGCCTTCATCGCGATCAACGCCCAACGCACCGCCGCCCTGCCCGCTTGCTTCGCGCTGGGCCTGCTGCACGACCTGGTCGGCATCGGGCCGATCGGCACCTACGCGCTGGCTTACTCGCTGGTCGCCCTGACGGTCGCCGGCACGGATCGGGCGCTGTCGGTGGAGCACCCGTTCACCCACGTCGTCGTCACGTTCGTCGGCGGCGTCATCACCGGGCTGACCGTCTGGTGCGTCGGCTTCGGCAAATACGGCATCCACACCCCGCTCGGCCCGCAACTGCTGACGGCCGTCTACACCGCCATCGTCGCCTGGCCGTCGCTGTGGGTGCTGACGCGCATGCGCCGCGTCTTCCGCTTCAAGACCAGCGTGGGCCGGTAACGTCGCGAAGGGTTGATACGTCACTCGGGCGAGTTCCCGGGCCTGTTGCTTAAATCGGCGTAAGTCCCACCGGTGTCCGCCGGCCGACTACGCCGCAGGCTCATCGCTCTTTTTGAGAATGGGCAAGGTCGGCAGGCTCGATAGCGGCATTTCGCTCGTTTGCTGTTCGAGCTTGGGGCGCTTCGTCCCCTTCTTCGGCGGACGCCGGCCGTTCTTTACGTCTTCCTCGAGCTGGGCCTTGCGCCGCAGGATGTGGTGATAGTGCTGCGCGAAGCGGTGCGCCTCGTCACGGCAATACTGCAACAGTTTCAGTCCCAGGTGATTGCGCGGCAGCCGGATCGGCTCGCTCTGCTCGGTCGTGTAGATGAGTTCTTCCTTCTTCGCCAGCGAGATCACGGCCGGCGGTTTGACGTCCATTAGCTTGAAGACTTCCATCGCCGCGTGCAGCTGGCCGATGCCGCCGTCGATCATGATGAGGTTCGGAAACAACTCGTGCTGCTCACCCGCCTCGCGGTAGCGGCGGCTGACGACTTCCTGCAGGCTCAAAAAGTCGTTGTTCCCCTGCCCGTGCTTGATCTTGTATCGGCGGTAGGCGTTCTTGAACGGGACGCCGTCGATGAAGCAGACCATGCTGCCGACCATTTCGCCCCCCTGCAGGTGCGCGATGTCGAACCCTTCGATGATTCGCGGCGGCTCGGCGAGCCCGAGCGCTTCCTGCAGCGCGGCCACGCCCTCCTGCGGGTTGCTGACAAACGCCTCCGGCTGCCAATACTCCTGATCCCCCTTCGCCGCCCGCTTGCCCAGCGCCTGCAGCGCCTTGAGCTCATCGCGAATCTTGGCGGCTTTTTCGAAGTTCATCTCCTTCGACGCCGCCCGCATGTCGCGCTCCAACTCCGCCAACACGCCCTTTCGCTCGCCGTCAAGGAATCGGGTCAGCCGGCGGATGTCATCCGCGTACGGCTCGACGCCGATCTTGTCCGCACACGGCGCGGTGCATTGATTGATGGCATACAGCAGGCACGGACGGAAATACTTCCGCTTTTCGTCGGTCTGCAAAATCTCCAGGTGGCAGGTGCGGAATTTGAACGCCTTCTGCAGGTGTGTGACCGCTTCCTTCAGTTGATACACACTGGTGAACGGGCCATACAGCTTCGTGCCGCGGGAGCGCGGCTCGCGCGTCACGTACACGCCGGGAAAATCCTCGCCGGTGGTGACTTCCAGATACGGAAAGGTCTTGTCGTCCATCAGCCGGGCATTGAACTTCGGCTGGATGTCCTTGATGAGGCGGTTTTCCGCCAGGAGCGCTTCGACCTCGGTCTCCATGCCGAGGATCTCAAAGTCATCGACCACATCGAGCATCGGCGCCTTGCGCGGCTCAAGCTTGGTCGATTTCTGGAAATACGAAGAGACCCGATCGCGCAGCGAGGCCGACTTGCCGACATAAATGACGCGTCCCTGGGCGTCTTTCATGAGATAGACGCCCGGGTCCTTGGTCAGTCGGTAAGCTTTTTCCAGCAGGCGTTTAAGACGCGTTTCGCGGTCTTCCATGACAACCCTATTCTACGCCGGCGGCCGCCGCGGGGTTTGCACAAAGTGGCTGAAGCGCTCGGAAGCTTGCCCGGATCGTCATCCGACGAGCTTCACTAGGTTGTCCCGGTGCACGACTTCGTCAGACGCCCGTTCCTGGAATGCCGACCGCACGTCGGCGGTTTTTTTGCCCTTGATCGATTCCAGATCACTGGCGGGATAGTTCGTCAGGCCGTGCGCCAGCTTCTGGCCGGCGGCGTTGCAGATGGCGACCACATCCCCTTTTTCAAAATCCCCGGCGATCTTCGTGATCCCGGCCGGCAGCAGGGAGACGTCGCGCTCGACGATGGCTTTGGCGGCGCCGTCGTCGACCACGATCGTGCCCGCGGGCCGGGCGGCGCCGATCCACCGATGGCGGCCGGTCGTGCGCGAGCGGCGCTGCGGCAGAAAGATCGTACCCAGTTCCTCGCCGTCAATCAGGCGCGTCAGCACGTTGTCAGTCCGGCCGTGCGCGACCAGCAGCGTTTCGCCGCCGCGCGTGACCATCGCGGCCGCGTCGAATTTGCTGGTCATGCCCCCTTTGCCCAGGGCGCTTTTGTCGGTGCGGATGTGGGCCAGGGCTTCCTTGGTTTTTTCGATCGTGCGGATGGGCCGACCGTCGGCGTCGAGCACGCCGTCGACATTGCTCAGCAGCACCAGCACGTCCGCCCGCAGCGCCGCCGACACATGGGCGGCCAGGATGTCGTTGTCGCCGAAGCTGATGCGCACGATTTCGTCGGTGCTGATCGTGTCGTTCTCATTGATGATCGGGACGGCCCCCATGTCGTGCAGGGCGTGCACCGTGTTGCGCAAGTTCAGGAAGCGTTGGCGGCTGTCGATGTCTTCACGGGTGAGCAGCACCTGTCCGACGTGCAGGCCGTGCGGTTCGAAGGCGCTGGCCCAGGCGTCCATCAGTCGCCGCTGCCCGATCGCCGCCACCGCCTGCAGCCGGCCCAGATCGGTCGGCCGCTTCGCGAGCTTCAATTCGCCCATGCCCGCGCCCACCGCGCCCGAGCTGACGAGCGTGACCGAAATCGTTCGCTGCCGCAGCACCGCCACTTGGTCAGCGATGGTCCGCAGGTAAGCGGTATCGAGCCGTTTGTGGACGTCGCTGAGCGTTTGCGTGCCGATCTTCACGACCAGCGAATGAATGTTGGCAAGCGAACTGCGCGTCATAGAAAATCAGCCTGCGGAGCCAACGCTCGCAGGGAAAGGAATATGGCGAAGCCGGGAACGCTTACTTCATGACGCCGAAATGGCGATTGAAGGTTTGCCACTGCATGCCGTGCCCGGAGATGCTCAGTCCGATGCCGGCCAATGCCGCGACGATGCCGATGTAACCCAGGACCAGGCCCACCAGTGCGATCGTGTCGCCGGTTCCCTTGCCGGCGCGGATTTGTCCCCGCGCCTGGTGGCCGAAGATCACCGCCAGGATCGACAGGATGATCGGCACACAGCAGCAGAACCCGCTGATCCCCAGGATGCCGCAGATCAGGCTCGCGATCGCCATGCCATTGGTTTCCTGGCTCGGCGGATGCGGGGGCAGGTGCTGCGGGGGCAATCCGGGGCTGGGGGGCGGCGGTTGCATCGGCGGCGGTTCGTTGCCGAACAAATCGGCCAACTCCGGCACCTGGCCGGCGGGCGTCCAGGCGCTCATCCCTTCGCGCCACACCATCGTTCGGGCGGTGACGCCTGCCGATTTCAGTTGGTCGCGCTCGACCGGGCCCTGCTGGTTCGTGCCGTCGTTGGAAAAGTAATATTGCACGCGTTGCTCCAATCCTGCCTGAGATTGTGAGCGATCCGGGGCTTGGGTTCAATGAGGCATCGCCCGGATTCACGCAACCGCCCCGCTCCGGAACGGGCGGACGCACGATTCGTTCCACATTGCATCCTCCAACGCGGCTTGCATCAGCGCCGCATCCTTCATGGGAAGCATCCCTGCCTCGCCACGAAGGACGCGTGCGATGGGTGATCGGGTCGAAGGACGATCAGGCGGCTTCGGACATCGGCTCGCCGCGGCGGATGGCGGCCTTTTTCATGCGACGCAGCCGGCCGACCGTCTGCTGATTGATGCTGGCGCGGGTTTCCTGCTGCTGCTCGGCAACTTGTACCGCCTGCATGCCGTCGGCGGCATAAAGATCGGCGCCGATTTCCTCGGCCAATCCTTCCGCCCGCTTGTAGATGCCGCCGCAGCACATCACCTGCATGTGCGGGCAGGAGTTGACGTCGCGGAGGTAGTCAATCAGCTTGCGCACGCTCGGCACACCGCTGGCGAGAGTGGCGAACATCACCAGGATGTCCGGGCGGAATTCGCCGATCATCTTCAGAATCTCATCGTTCGCGATCCCCCCGCCGCCGAAGCGAACGGTGTAGCCGGCGGATTCGAACAGGTCGGCGGTCATCTGCCCGCCCAGCTCCTCGGGCTCAGCGTCGCCGCAGAAGATCAGGACCTTGCGCCCGTTCGGCTCCCCTTTCGGAAGCTTGGCGGCCAGCTGGTCGGTGATCTGGCGGTTCAGCCGGGTGCCCATGTTCAGCTGCAGCCGGGTCAGGCGGTCTTCCTTGAACCGCGCCTGCATCGTTTCCATGGTCGGCCAGATGAGTTCCGAGAGCAGTGCCGCCGGCTGCACGCCGGTTTCGAGTGCTTCATCGATGATCGAGCGAACGCCCTGCCGATCACCGGCCAGCAAGAGGTCGAGGTAACGTTGGGCCATCCGCGTGGACGAAAGGGTGGGCTGCAGCGACATAAGACAAACTCCTTCAATTTCCTATTTGAACCAACCCGTCCCTGGCACAACCCGCCGTCGCATCCTGCTTCGGCCGTCACCCGTGTTAATCTGGGCAACCTGACACCTAATTCATCGTCTTTCCCAGTTTGTTTTCTTTACCCATTTTAACAGACACCCGAACGGGTGTTGCATAAACTTATTTGCAGCAAGTGTTTATGCCGTGGATAATCTTTCTTTCCTAATTTAACATCGGGATTCCCGCGGGGGCTTTTAGACGGATGAAAGCCCTCCCCGGCAGGCGGAGACGTTACCCGGGGGAAGCATCGCCTTTCCCCGGGATGTTCCGGGGACCTGCGGGTGCGTCGTTGTGACGAGGGGGCCGGGCGTGAATTTGGCGGGCTTTGGCCTAGGATGCGGTGCTATGGCGCGTTCAGCAGTGATTGGCAGTGTGGCCGGGGTGGTGCTCGCCGCCGCCGGGCTGGGTTATCTCTCGGTGCACTTTGCCCACAGCGAATTGCAGAAGGTCGAGCAGCGCCGCGATCGCCCGCGCATCACCCTGACGCGGCCCGCACCGGATGCCACCGATGTTTCCCCCCTGAGCGGCATCGTGTGCAACATCACCATTCCCTCCGGCTCGGGCGTCGACGAAAACACCCTGGAAGGGGGCGTCATGCTCACCCGCACGCGCGACGGGGCCGTCATCCCGTCGCGCAAAAACACCTCCGGGGCCGGCGATGACGTGGTGCTCAAGCCGATCGATCCGCTCGACACCAACACGCAGTACCAGTTCGATGTCACCGACCAACTGAAAGACAACAGCGGCGCGAGCTTCGATCCGTATCGCATGACGTTCACGACGGCGAAGGAATTTTCGCAGGCGGAATTTCCGGCGGCGTTTGAGAAGGTGGAACTGGCCGGCGTGAAGTTGCCGCAGGATCGTTTCCCGACACTGGCCCTGGGGCCGGACGGCCTGCTGTATGCCGGCACGTTCGCGGGGATGATCTGTCGCTATCAGATCAATCCCGACGGCACCCTCGCCCCGCGCGGGCCGGTGACGACGATTCTCAAAGCCAACCACGGCCCGCGGCTGATTACGGGGATTGCCTTCAACCCCGCAGACGGCTCGCTCTGGGTCAGCCACGGCCAATTCGCGATCAAGAACGGCCGGCCCGAAGGCGCGGACGATTGGACCGGCAAGATCTC
>JBQCCH010000310.1:0-7142 GCA_051962375.1 Tepidisphaeraceae bacterium | reverse complement strand
GTTTGACCGATGGCGCTGCTCCATCCAATGCGCCTTCCATGCGATGGCCCATCTCGTGACCCAGCAGATTCAGGTCGCGGGCGAATCGACGCCTCCCTCTTCGAAACTCTAAACGGACCAATCAAACGCGGCACATCCTTGGCCCACAGGGGCGGCTGATCGTGCGGCATTAATGGCAAGACGTCCGTCCGATCGGTGACAATCGGACGGACGTCTTGGGTGTTTGCGGAAATCGACGCCCGGTTAGGCGGCCTGCCGAAGCGGGCGGAAGGCACGCAGCGGCCGGGGCAGGGCGGGCACACCGGGGGTCGCCGGCGTTCCGGCGGCCACGGGCTTGCGGTAGTCGAAAAAGCCCTTGAGCTTCAGGAAGTGCTTTTCGAACCCGTGATAGCAGCACCAGGCGATGCCCCACGAGCAGGCGATCGACAGGGCGGCATGGGCGATGATCGCATTCGCGTACGAACCGGTCAGCTTGTGCAGGCCCGTCCACGGGAACAGCAGCACGAAGGTCGGGGCAAAGAACATGTGCGTCACGTAGAGTCCGTAGCTGTATTTGCCCAGGCTGCGAAGCACGGGGTTCGCGATCACCCGGCAGGCGCGGGTGCCGGATTTGATCTGGGCGGCGGCCAGGACCAGCCAGGCCGAAACCAGGGCCAGGAACGTGTAGCCGACGAACGTGGTCAGGAAATCGTCCCGATCCAGCCGGCGATAGCAGAGGATGAGCGTGGCGAGTCCGCAGGCGGAAACAATCGCCGCCGCCCCGATCCGCGGCCGCCAGATCTGCAGGCCGTCCCGTTCGCTGATGAGCACCGCCATCAAGGCGCCGATGGCCAGCGAATCCACACGGGTGACCGTGAGCACGTACGGCACGACCGAATCCATGCCCACCAGCATCAGCATCGCCCGCAGCAGCGGCGCACCCAGGATGAGCGTCAGGCAGACGCGCTTCAGGTTGGACCGCGGCACAAAGTAAACGACGAGCGGCCAGACGAGATAGAAGTGTTCTTCCACCGCGAGCGACCAGAAGTGGTTGACCGCGCCCCAGCGTTCGCCTTCCAGGGCGACTTTGACATTCGTGCCGTAGAGCCACAGCCAGCTTTGGCCATTCAGCATGGGGGGCAGGTCCTGGGTGAGCCGGCCGAACCAGTGGGCGATGAATTGGCTGAGGTGGGGCACCTGCATCATGGCCGGCAAGCCCACCAGCACGACCGCCAGCGTGAAGTAATAGATCGGAAAAATCCGCAGCGTGCGGCGGGCGTAGAAGTTCAGGAAATAGTCCGGCGCGCTGCGCGTGCGGAGCAGAATGCTGGTGATGAGGAAGCCCGAGAGCACGAAAAACAGGTCCACGCCGATCCAGCCGGTGTGGGCGGTTTCGAGCATCCGGCGGGTGAGGTGGGAACCGCTCACCGCGGGGGTGAAATGGTGGCACATCACCACTAAGATGGCCAGGCCGCGCAGGCCGTCGATGGCCGGCATGTGAGTGAGAACCGCACCGCTGCGTTGCAGGTCGGGCGGGGACGTTGTTGATGACTGAGCCATGGGTACTGCCTTTGTGCGCGAATGTCAGACCAATCCTCCCGCGGGCGCGGTTCGTGGGAGGAATTCTTTCCGATGTATCGGACGTTGAGCGAGTTGAAATTGAGTCGAAACTGAAAACGACCGCCGCTCCGCCCAGGTGGACGCCGATTTTATCGGCCCTCGTCGAGGCGGAGGGTCGAGTGAACTGAGCCCGAGCAACAAGCACTAAGCACCGAGCCCATGCGCCGTAAACCTTCGCTATACCACCGCCTGTTTCGATCGCCGACCCATCGGTCCGGCCGCCCGTCCGTCGACAGCGAGCGCGCTTCGAACCGTGCCGCTTGGCCGGCCACGGTCATGCAGTCGATCGACGTGTGGATTGAGGACGAGATCCCGTCCCGGCGCGTGGCGATCGTGGCGATCGGCCTGGCGGTGGTGCTGGGGATCGGCATCGTGATCCGCGCCGAGCAGCCGGCCCGTGCGCGTTCCGTTGCCGCGACCCAGCCGCTCTCCCAAGTTGCCCCCCAGGCCGTCCCCCAAGCCGCCCCCCACGCCGCGGCCCGGCCATAATCGATTCACCGAGCTCGGCCGAAAATTCACCCTAAGGGTGCATCAGGCAATCTCGCAAGGCGCGCGGCAGATCGCGTAATTATCGGCACATTTCGCCCAATTTCCGAATTCTACTTGCCTTTCTTCGCTTCGAATTCGACGCTGAACCGACCACTTCAACAGGGTCGTTCACATGAAGCAGGTTCGCACCGTCGAATGTCAGTCCTTGGAAGCCCGCCAGTTGATGACGGTGGTTCCCGCCTCGTTCTCGGCGGCCGTGGTCGCGTTTGGGACGGGGCAGGAACTGAGCATCGTCGGCACCTCCGCGAGCGATTCCCTCACGGTGACGCGCTCTGGGTCCACCTACACCGTCGCGGCGGCCAATGGGTACAAAAAATCGTACACCGGCAGCTATGCGGCTCTGAAAATCAAAGGGGGAGCGGGCAATGACAAGATCACCGTCGCTTCCACCGTCACCATTCCCGCCAACCTGTATGGCGATGACGGGAACGACACCCTCAGCGGCGGCTCGGGCAACGACTATCTGTACGGCGGCGCGGGCAACGATTCGCTGCTCGGCAATGCCGGGCGCGACGAACTGATCGCCGTCGGCGGCGGCACGTCGGACACGCTCAACGGCGGCACGGGCGAAGACTTCTACTGGCTCGATTCCAATTCGACCGAAAAAATCGTCGGCGCCGACGCCTACGAGTCGGCCCACAGCATCAATCGCATCGGCTCGTTTCAGACCGACATTTTCTCCAACGGCTCGCAAACCGTCAGCAAAGAACTCACCGGCCAACGCTATCGCGATCCGACGCTGACCAGCACTTCGTACGTCTACAAAGCGTTCTCCAACGACCCGCTCTTTTCGAGCGCCGGCCCGTCGGCGAACGATGTCGTCCAGGGGCAGGTGGGGGATTGCTATTTCCTGTCCACCCTGGCGGGCACGGCCAAAGTTTCGCCCGATGTGATCCGCAACATGGTGAGCGATCTGGGCGACGGCACATATGCGGTGCGATTCAAGAGCGGCAACACGACCAAGTATTACCGCGTCGATAACGACCTGGCCGTGCAAAACAGCGCCAGCACGTCGCCGATCTATGCAGCGCTGGGCGCGGGCAAATCGATGTGGGCTGCCGTGGTGGAGAAGGCGTATGCGTTTTTCCGAATGAAAACGCCCAGCACGTATGGCTCTTACAACGACATCAACGCCGGCTGGATGACCGAAGCCTTCTCCGCTTTGGGAGCGAGCAACGCCCAGACCGAATGGAACTACTTCGCCTATGACGGCAATGATTATCTCACGTGGGTGCAGCGCCAGCTCAGTGCGGGTGACGTCGTCACGGTGGGGGTCATGAGCAGCAATGCCAGCATGAACCTGGTCGGCGGGCATGCCTACACGGTCATTCGGGTGGATTCGCTCCCGGACGGGTCGAAGAAAATCGTGTTGCGCAATCCGTGGGGCATCGACAACAGCACAAGCATCGATGGCGCCAACGACGGCTACGTCACCCTGACGGCCGCCCAGGCGTACACGGGGCTGGATGCGTTCGTCGCCGCGAAAGTCGCGTAACGGCCGCCCCTTTGTCCAACCGCCAGACCCCGGCGCGCGCGGCCGGGGTTTTTGCGTTTCGATGCGGCCGTCGTGACTACACTCCCGGTGGAGATTCGCATGGCAAATCCACTGGGATATGCGCTCGTGGGCGCGGGATCATTCGGCAACTTTTGCCTGCAGCAGTATCGCACGCTGCCGGCGATTCGCTGCGTGGGCGTCTTTGATTTCAACGCCGACGCTACGCGCAAGACGGCCGGAGATTTTTCGATCAAGGCGTACGATTCGATGGAATCGCTGCTGGCCGACCCTGAGGTGCAGCTGCTGCACCTGGCGACGCCGCCCTACACCCACGCCGAACTCGCTGCCACCGCGCTGCGGGCGGGGAAGCACGTGTTGTGCGAAAAACCGTTGGCCCTGACCGTCGACGACGGCCGGCGAATGATTGAACTCGCGCGTGAGCGCGATCGCGTGTTGGCGGTCAACCTGATCATGCGTTACGACCCGCTGAACCGGATCGTCGATGAGATCCTGAAGCAAAAACTGCTCGGCGAAGTCATTGCCGGGGGATTGCTGAATTTGGCGCGGGACAATCAATTGAGCCCGAAGCACTGGTTCTGGGACCCAGCCAAGAGCGGCGGCATTTTTGTCGAGCACGCGGTCCACTTTTTCGACCTGTTCGAGATGTGGCTCGGCCCGGGTCAGGTGCGGACGGCGATCCAATCCACTCGGCCGGGCAATGCGGAGATTGTCGAACAAGTGCGATGCGTGACCGAATACGCCGGCGGGGTGCTCGTGGAGCAGTACCACGGCTTTCATCAGCCCGAGCAGATGGATCGGCAGGAATTGCGGATCATCTGCGAGCGCGGCGACCTGCTGCTGCGCGGCTGGCTGACTGAATCCATCGAGATCGACGCACTGCTGACTTCGACGCAGGTCGATCGCATCAAGGAACTGGTGGCCGGCTACAGCACGAGCATTGCCAGCACGAGCAGCGCCGATCGGACGATTGCCGCCCGTCACAAGATGTGGGACGCGGATGGCCGCTATCGCATCGGCGCGCGGTTGCCGTTCTCGAAGCTGGAACTGTACGGGAATGTCATCCGCGACCTGATGGCCGACCAGGCGGCGTATGCCAACGATGCGTCGCACCCGCGGGTGATCACGGAAGCGAACGGGTTGCGAAGCCTGGAACTCGCCGCCCGCGCGACGGAGCTCGCCCGCGCCGCCCGGTGAATCGCCGCGCGGTGAAACGCCGGCAATGGAATCGCCAGCAGGTGAATGAGCGCACGCCACGGGCCTCGTGCGATGGTGGGATGTCCATCTCACGAGGCCCGAGGGTTGTTGCCGATTTGGGGGCGAGGCCGTTTGTCGCGGTCGTTTATTGCACGAGCGATTCGCCGGTCATTTCAACGGGCTTGTCCATGCCCATGAGTTTGAGCAGCGTGGGCGCCACATCGGCCAGGCGTCCGCCGGTGCGGAGGGTGTGGCCCTTAAAGCGGTCGTCAACGACGATCAGTTCGACGGTGTAGGTCGTGTGGGCCGTGTGCGGTCCGCCGGTGGCGGGGTCGATCATCTGCTCGGCATTGCCGTGGTCGGCGGTGACGACAAGGCTGCCTCCCTGTTTGCGGGTGGCGGCGATGATTTTGCCGACGCACTCGTCCACGACTTCGCACGCCTTGATCGCCGCCGGCAGCGAGCCGGTGTGGCCGACCATGTCGCCGTTGGCGAAATTGACGACGACCAGATCGTATTTGCCGCTGTTGATCGCCTTGAGGGTGGCATCGCACACGCCGCGGGCGCTCATTTCCGGCTGCTGGTCGTAGGTCGTGAGGGGTGAGCCATCGGGGAGCGTCTTGGGGCTCTGGATGATTTCACGTTCTTCACCGGGGAAGGGCTCTTCGCGGTAGTCGTTGAAGAAGAAGGTGACGTGCGGGAATTTTTCCGTCTCGGCGCACCGGAACTGCTTCATGCCCTTGGCGGCGATGACTTCGCCAAGGATGTTTTTCATTTTGCCGAGCTTTTTGTAGGCCACATGCACCGGCAGGCCGTCTTCGTAGGCGGCCATCGTGACGAAATAGAGCTTCAGCAGCGGGCCGCGATCGAAGCCCTTGAAATCGGGCAGCACGAACGCGTGGGTCAGCTCGCGCGGGCGGTCGCCGCGATAGTTGTAGAAGATGACGGCATCGCCGTCCTGCACGGTGGCGAGGGGCTTGCCGTCCTTGACGATCACGCTGGGCGTGACGAACTCATCGCCGTGCGTCGTCGGCTCGGAGGGATGGTCGTAATAATGCTGCACCGCGTCGCGCGCGCTGGCGAAGGTGGGGCCTTCACCGTAGCGGATCGCGCGATACGCTTTTTCAACCCGATCCCAGCGCTTGTCGCGATCCATCGCCCAGAAGCGTCCGGCGACGGTGGCGATTTTTCCCACGCCCAACTCGGCCATCTTCTTTTCGGTTTCGTCGATGTAGCGAAGCCCGTAGATCGGCGGCGAGTCGCGGCCGTCGGTGAAGGCGTGCAGAAAAACGCGGGAAAAGCCGCGTCGTTTGCACAATTCCAGCACCGCATACAAGTGCTCCAGCATGCCGTGCACGCCCGCGTCGCTCACGATGCCGAAGATGTGCAGGTTCTTCGAATCGCTCTGGCAATGGTCGATCGCGGCATTGAGTTCGGGGTTGCTGAAGAACTCGCCGTTGCGAATTGCTTTGGTAATTCGGACAGATTCTTGATCTACAATGCGTCCTGCGCCGATATTCTGATGACCGACTTCGCTGTTGCCCATCGTCCCTTCGGGCAGGCCGACATCGAAGCCGCTGGTGGCGATGAGCGTCGAAGGATAGTCCTTCACGATCGCGTCATCGACCGGTGTGTTGGCGAGCAAGACGGCATTGGATTTGTCCCACTGGTGCGAGGGGTTTTTTCCCCAGCCGTCACGGATGATCAAAACAACGGGTTTGGTCATAGGGGGTTTGGACATAGGCCCGCATCGTAGCGTGCGACGAGGCGTTTGTTGATGCGCTAATCAAGTGGAGCGGTCGAACGGTTGATGGATTGAGGTTCTCACCGATCAACGCCTCAACCGATGAACGAATGAAGGCGTGCCGACATGAACAATTTTGCTCGGACCCACAACATCTAGTGAATTTGTTTACGCAAACCACAAAAAAGCGTTGACTGAACATTTTCCGACCCGTACATTTGAAAATGTGAAAGGAGGTGATTGACACATGGCAAAGAAAGCCGCTAAGAAGACGACCAAGAAGACGACCAAGAAGACCACGAAGAAAGCTTCCAAGAAGTAATCTTGTGGAACCTTGAGTTGAACGGACGCGTGGCTCCAACTAACGATCGCCCGCTCAACACGTCACGGTCGCTACCGTACAACGTCGGTCCTGGCTCCAACAATCACCGGGCCGACAAAGTTCTCTAACTGAAACCTTCCCTCGCCACGGCGGAAGGTTTCTTTTTTTTGCGCGACGCGGCGCGCCCGGCCGGGATTGCCCGCGCCGGTTTCCCCCGC
>JBQCCH010000309.1:0-7369 GCA_051962375.1 Tepidisphaeraceae bacterium | reverse complement strand
AATGCAGGAGTAGTAATAGACGACGAAGTAGGCCAGCACGGAGCTGTAGTAGACGACCAATACGAGCGTGCCCGTTTCGTAAACCTTGGCGGCGGCTCCGACAAAGGTCCATGCGGTGAAGCTGGCGATCCAGGCGCTCGTGCCGGTGATCCACCAGGGCATCGCACCGCCGGCACGGAAATAGTCACTCGAGCTCTTACTCAGCCGGCGGAATGCCAGGCCGATGCAAAGGACGAACAGCAGATAAAAGCCAATGATGGCGTCGTCGTAAACGCTGAGTTTCATGAAGGCGTTTCCAGGGGCTTGGCGCGTGGCCCGGGTCTCCCAGGCACGGCAACACGTCGAATCCGCAAATCGACAAGCGTAATGGCCCCGGAGTGCGGGTAAATGATGATTCTGCGTCTATATCGGGTTCATAGCGACATCATTTTGCGACAAGCGTCCGAGCGACGTTCGTCTGCGTCGCGCCGACCCCGGCTGATGGGTGGGGTCCCACCCAAACTGTAATTTACCAAAATTTTCAAAAATTGGTTGTAATTAGGTCGCCCGCAAACGACAATGGGGCGGTCGGCTTGGTTTGCGGGGCGTATCTTTATGGCGAAGTACAACGGGCTGTTCATTCTCGGGAAATCCGCCTTCGATGCCGTCTACGCCCCCCGGGCCTATTCGGAAATCCAAGCGCGTGTGGATGTTCTGGCGCCCCCCCTTACGCCGGCCGCCGCCCTGACCCAGCCCGGGCTGCTGCGGGAGATGGACCTGCTTTTTTCGGGGTGGGGCGCGCCTAAGGTCGATACGGCATTTCTTCGGATGGCCCCTCGATTAAAGGCGATTTTTTACGGCGCCGGCGCCATCAACGGCTGGGCAACGCCCGCCCTGTGGGAACGCGGCATCCTGGTGACCACCGCCAACGACGCCAACGCCATCCCCGTCGCCGAATACACCGTATCGACCATCTTATTTTCATTGAAACACGGGTGGCGTCTCTCGTGCGGCGGCGAAAGAACCCGCGGATTTCAGATCCGGACGGATGTCCCTGGAAATTACAACAGCGTAATCGGCCTGATCGGACTGGGAACCATCGCCAAGATGGTCGTCCGCATGTTGGAGCCGTTCCGGGTGAGTGTGGTCGCCTTCGACCCATTCGTCTCGGCGGCTGAGGCGCTGCGGGTCGGCGTGACGAAGGTCTCGCTTGAGGAACTTTTCGAGCAGTCGGATGTCGTCAGCCTGCACGCCCCGGACCTTCCTGCCACGCACGGGATGGTCAATCGCCCGATGCTGGAACGGATGAAATGCGGGGCGACATTCATCAACACCTCACGCGGCCGCCTGATCTGTGAGGCGGATCTTGCGGCGGTCCTGCGGCAGCGGAGTGACCTGCAAGCGGTGCTGGATGTGACCGAAAAAGAGCCGCTTCCTCCGGATTCTCCGCTGAACGGCCTGGATAACCTCGTGCTGACGCCCCACATCGCCGGCTCTCAGGGCCGGGAGTGCCAGCGACTCGGTCAATACATGGTCGATGAACTCGATCGCTATTTGGCCGGCGTCCCGTTGGAGTGGCAGGTTCAACCGACAGAGGTTGCCCATTCGGTGCACGCCTTCGTGTCGCCGGAATTAGAAAAAGGGCGTCAATTTGTGACGGCCTAAAGGGCGTCGCTTCTCCCACTGAGCACCGAGATCCCGGGCATCGGCAGCAGATCGTTGCCCGGGCCCCTTGCATCGGCGAGCGCTCAGGAGAAGAATCACGCCCCATGACTTCCACCGCGAGCCGCGCATCGACCCCAGATTGGCAGAATCTTTCCCTCCCGCACCGCAATCGCGAGCCCGCCCGCGCGACGCTTTTGCCCTACACGACCGAGCCGGGCGCGATCCTGGGCGAGCGTGAACGTTCGCCCAAGGTCAAACTGCTGAACGGGGTTTGGCGATTCCAACATCTGCCGCATCCGGGCTTGGTGCCGGCAGGATTTGAAGCCGATTCGTTCGATGATTCCGCCGCCGGTTGGGCAGACCTGCCGGTGCCGTCGAATTGGCAAATGCATGGGTATGACATCCCCGTCTACACCAACGTAAATTATCCCTACCCGGTGGATCCGCCATTCGTTCCGACCGACAACCCCGTCGGGCTGTATCGCCGCACGTTTGATGTGCCTGCCGATTGGGCCGGGCAGCGGGTGTTTATTGAATTTGCGGGGGTGAACGCGGCGTTTCACCTGTACTGCAACGGCAAGCCCGTGGGATACAGCAAGGGCACGCACATGCCCAGTGAATTTGACCTGACCGCCTATCTGCGGCCGGGCGCGAACCTGCTGGCGATCGCGGTCTATCAGTGGTGCGACGCTAGCTATCTCGAAGACCAGGACATGTGGCGCATGAGCGGCATCTTCCGCGACGTCACGCTGACGGCCTGGCCGGCCGTACGCATCGAAGATGTGAGTGTTCGCACCCATCTGGATGCCGATTATCGCGATGCCAGGCTTGATCTGACGGTGACGCTGAAGAATCGCTCCGACGATCCGGCAGACACGGGCAAACTGTTGGCCAAGCTCATCGACGAGGCCGGCAAAACAGTGTTTGAACAAGCGCTGTCTGCGACTCCGAAGATCGGGCCGCGTAGCGACGCGGTCGTGTCGGCACACATCCCGGTGAGCCGACCGAAACTCTGGTCGGCCGAAACACCCACGCTCTACACGTTGCTCGTCAGCAGCGGCGATGGCGTCTGGACGCGGGTTGCCGTGGGGTTCCGTGACGTTCAGATCAAGGATGCCGTGCTGTTGATCAACGGGCGGGCCGTCAAGCTTCGGGGCGTCAACCGGCACGACAGCCACCCGGAATCCGGCCACGCGGTCACGCGCGCGCAAATGCTCGCAGACGCCCTTCAAATGAAGCGTCACAACATCAACACCGTTCGCACGAGCCATTATCCGAACGATCCCTACTGGTACGATCTCTGCGATCGGCTGGGGCTGTACGTCATTGATGAAGCGGATTTGGAAACGCACGGCTTTCAGCCGGTGAATGACCTTTCCGAATTACCGAACAATCCGGAGTGGAAGCAGGCGTTCGTGGAGCGTGCTCAGCGCATGTACGAGCGGGACAAAAATCACCCGTGCGTGATCATGTGGTCGCTCGGGAACGAGTCGGGCTACGGCAAAAACCATGACGCGATGTACGACTACCTGCGGCACATCGATCCGACGCGACCGGTGCACTACGAAAACTGCTACGGCGGGCCGGCTACCGATATTGACAGCCGGATGTATACGAACGTGAACGAAGTTGCCGAGGAAGGACGCCGGACCGATTCCCCGAAGCCGTTTTTCTTGTGCGAATATGCCCACGCCATGGGAACCGGCCCGGGCAGCCTTCAGGATTACTGGGACATCATCGAGGCGTATCCCCGACTGATCGGCGGTTGCGTGTGGGAGTGGGCCGATCACGGCTTGCCGCGAAAGACGGCCAGCGGAGAGAGCTACTACGCGTATGGCGGCGATTTTGGCGACCAGCCGAACGATGGCAATTTCTGCATCGACGGCCTCTGCTGGCCCGACCGCACGCCCCACACCGGCTTGATCGAATACAAGCGCGTCATCCAGCCCGTCAAAATCGAATGGGCCGACACCGCTCGCAGCCGTGTGCGGCTGACCAACCGGTACGCATTCGCCGATCTCTCGCACCTGTCCGCGCGGTGGGAAGTGATGACCGAACGGGGCACGATCGCGCATGGCAATCTATCGGTCCCTTCAATCCAGGCGAGCGATTCGGCGGAGATCCCGGTTCCTGCGTTCGAAAAGCCGGCTGACGGGGAGGAGGCATTTTTGAATATCCGCTTCAGCTTCACCGAGGCGAATCGCTGGGCGGAGCGCGGGCACACGGTGGCTGCGGCGCAACTTGCGTTGCCGGTCGTCAAGCCGCAGCGGAAGCCGGTCCCGGTGAACGGGGCCGTGCGATGGACGGAGCACGGCGATTTCCTTGCGATCAGCGCCGGACCGGCCACCCTTCAATTTGATCGGCGCCATGGCACGTTGGCGGGCTATGCGATCGGCGGCACGGAGCTTCTGAAATCGGGCCCGCGCGTGAACGTGTGGCGAGCGCCGACCGACAACGATGTGCACATCGCCCGGGAATGGGTCAAGGCCGGGTATGATCGACTGCAGCAGCGGACGGGCGGAGTCGCAATCGCCCAGGATGCCGGCACGCTGGTCATTGAAGTATCGAGCGTGTTGGGCGGCTATTCACTCCGCCCGGTGGCAGATGTGAAGCAGCGGTTCCTCATCGGCCCCGACGGCTCGGTGCGCATCGAGACCACCTTCACGCCCCGCAGCACCCAATTGCCCCGGCTGCCGAAGCTCGGCTTGCAACTGGTGCTGCCCGGAACGTTTGATCAATTCACCTGGTTCGGCCGCGGACCGCACGAGAATTACGTCGACCAAAAAACCAGCGCCGACATTGCCTGCTACCGCGGCACGGTCGCTCAGCAGTACGTTCCGCAGGTTCGCCCGCAGGAGTCCGGCAATAAGTCGGACGTGCGGTGGGCAACGCTCACGAATGCGGCCGGCGTGGGGTTGCGGGCGTTCGGCGATGGCATGCTGAATGTCAGTGCGCGCCACTTCACGACGGCCGATCAGACAGCCGCTCAGCATACGTTCGACCTGCCGAAGACGAACGAGCTGACCGAGTTGAACCTGGACGCGTTCCAGGCCCCGCTTGGCAGCAACAGTTGTGGACCGGCTCCGCAGCAGCGGTATCTGACGGGCCCGCTGTCGGTGACGGTGCCGGCAACGACTTTCTCGATCACGCTGCGCCCGGTGACGGCCGCGTCATGATCTATTCGAAAGCGATGTCATCCAGGTAAAACGTGATCGGCGCGCCGTGCCCGGCGGTGACCCAGCAGAAGCCGGTGAGAATCTGCGACAGATCCTTGCCCGCCAGATCGATGGTGTACCGCTTCCATTCGGGCGTCAGGGTGACGGTGGTGCCGCCGCTGGCGGTGTCTTTGAATTTCTGGTCGCCGTTCAATACGCCGAACTTGAATTCAACGCGTTCTCCCCCCTGCTCGCCGCGGGCCCAGAAGCGGATGCGCTTGGCGCCCGACAGATCGCGGCCGCCGGGTTGGTCGCCCCAATTGTTGGCGGGGCTTTGCCAGACGACGCCGCCAAAGTTGTCGGGGGCGTTGTAGCTGCATTGCAGGCACGTCGCCCCGGTGTGCGGTTGCTTCGTGCATTTGGGATCGAGCGAGATGGCCTTGGTATTTCCCATCCAGCCGGACGGGATATAGCCCGATGCCGGCGCGTCATCGGCATACAGAATCACGGGCCGCTTCAGGCCTGGCGTTTCGTCCGCGGGCGAAGCGTCTGACGTCTTGCTCGCTTCTGCAGCCTGCCCGATCACCCGCAGCGGCACATTCGCCGTGGCCGCGTAGTGCTGGTCGTCATGGGCGAAAACGTACAGCCGATAGACGCCCGGCTTCTCGGGCATTTTCACGGTCACTTCGTCGCCCGAGCGACCGGTGATCGCGTCGGGGAACTGCTTCGTGGGCGGCTCGTAAGATCCGCCCTGGCCGTGGACCTCGGTTTCGCGATGGAGTTGCCAGTCGATGGTCAGCGGATGCTGTTGCGGACTGGTGACCTGCACCGATGCGTGAACCGTTTGGCCCGGCTGGACTTCGTCGGAGCCGACCAGCTTGATGGGCTGAATCTCGGGCGGGAGCGCGGCTGGGGGATGCCCGGTCCACTGGGCGCTGACGGCGGCGACGGCATTGGTCATCGATCCGTCCGCCAGCAGCATGCCGAACCAGGTGGCCGTCGTCTCCTGCTTCGCTCCCCAGGTAAATGCATAGCCGCCCAGACAGGTTCCCGCGGCATCGGTGATCGCGTTCTTGTAGGCGGATTCGTAAAATTTAGCCTTCTCAGAACTCGTGGGCTCGATGGGCGCGCCGTAGCTCGTGTGGCCCCCTTCCCAGGGGCCGATCGGTCCGTATTCCGTCAACACATAGGGCTTGGTTCCGCCGGCCGCTTTATAGCGTTTGGCAACCGAGCCCGCGCCGCCGTAGCTGTTGATGCCGACCACGTCGATATCGGGGCACAGCCGGTTGATGTTCTTGATCTTGTCGCCGCCGATCTCCGCGACCACGGTCATGGTCGGATGATTCGGATCAAGCTGCTTGGCGAGTGCTGCGATGTTGTTGATGGCGGACCAGATGGCGGCGTTTTCGCCGGTGGGTCCTTCCATCTCATTGCCGATCCCCCACATCAGCACGGCCGGGTGATCCTTGTACTTCAGGATGGCGGCCTTGGCCTTGGCGTACTGCTCGGCGACCTGATCGGCGTTGTTGTAATTGAAGTGGTCATTCTCATGACCCAGCCAGATGCCCACGCAGACGGTCAGACCCAGCCGTTGCGCTTCGTCGAGCCGCTGGCCCAGGTCATCGGCGCCCCACGTGCGCAGCGAGTTGCCGCCCATCTCCTTCAGCAGCGCGGCAGGTCCGGACCCGCCGGCACCTTTGATGAAATACGGCTTTCCTTCCCGGAGCAGATTCCAGTGGCCGGGCGAGCCGTCAATCCGCGTGGGAACGGCATCCGCGAAGACGATGCCCTGTGTCAGGGTGAAACATCCCAAGGCGATCGCCGCCGTCCGAAACCATGGCCACATCATTTGCTTATCCTCGTTGAAATCATCGCGCCACTCATGAGCCGCGCCGCGTGCGTCGCATCATCGCAAGACACGCAAACCCCGCCAAGACCGCCGCGGCCGGTTCGGGGACGGCGGCGGTGTAGGCGCGGACGTAGTCCACCTGCATGTCGTAAGACCCCGGCGCCAGATTCGGCGACCCCGCATAATCGCCGCCGACGGCCAAGTTCATGATCAGATAAAACGGTTGGTTAAAGGGGGCATCACTGCTGCCGGCCCCCGCGGGAAGCGTCCAGCCCCCCTGCTGCGTGTAATAAACGGAACCATCGACATACCACTTGAACGTTGCCGGATGACCGTTGCTTCCTTTGTCCCATTGAAGGTCGTAGGTGTGCCAATCGGTGGTGGAAAATCCCACGGGCAATGTGCCGGATTGTGCGAGCGTTTTCGTCTGCGTGTTGTTCTGGTCCCAGCTCGGCCCGGAGTGCAGACTGCCCTGAACGAGGGTCGGGGATTGGCCCTGCGATTCGAAGACGTCGATCTCGCCCGAGGTGGGCCAGCTGCCGTAGGCCGAATTTTGCGGCATCATCCAGAGCGCGGGCCAGAGGCCTTGGCCGCTCGGCATTTTTGCGCGGAATTCAAACAATCCGTACGCCTGACTGAACAGGCCGGATGTCTTCACCCGGGCGGAGGTGTAGCTGGCGTTTGCGCCCGTGCCGGTGGCGATGGCGGTCAGATGCAGGCT
>JBQCCH010000308.1:0-4026 GCA_051962375.1 Tepidisphaeraceae bacterium | reverse complement strand
GGTTGCAGGCCGGTCGAAATTCCGTCGGTCAAAGCTTGGAGCGTGCGTCGCATCGTCATGCAAAGTTTACGTTCGATAATGCTCGGCCGAAACGCGCAGAACGTGCGCGAGTCTTATAAAGCAGGGTCGGTTGCGAGTAGGCGCGATCTATTAGGGTTTTTCGAGACTTGCGATCGAGAGGGCCGATAAATCGCGGGAAAAAATCTGGGAAGTTCACATCTAAAGTGCCCCCCGTCGCGGAGTCGATTTTGACGAAGTTGACGTTTGCGGGCTTTGCAGAGGCCACGCAAGTGTCAGCGATAAGCGGCCGCCATGACGGCGTTCGCACGGTTCATGAAAGGAAAGGAGGCAGCACACACAATCGAAGAAGTTTGCGTGACGCTGCTGAAGGGTTGTCCCTTATCCACAGCGGTTAACAATTTACAAGGGAATGCCATCGGCATGCCGTCGAAAACAACCCCCGGGACCGCAGATCCCGGCCCACTAATTCAACGGATGGCGAAAGCAGTCTACGGAAAGACACAATGAGCAGAATCAACACCAACGTTAGTTCGTTGATCGCCCGGACGGCGCTCAACAACAACAACAATCAGCTGAACACGAGCCTGGAGCGGCTCAGCACGGGTCTGAAGATCAACTCGGGTAAGGATAACCCCGCAGGCTTGATCGCGTCGGAAAGCCTCAAGGGTGAATCCGCCGGCATTACGCAGGCCATCGACAACGCCCAACGCGCCGACAACGTCATCTCGACCGCGGAAGGCGGCCTGGGTGAAGTCAGCTCGCTGATCACCCAGCTGCAAGGCCTGGTGAATGAGTCGGCGAACTCCGGCGGCTTGTCGGGCGACGAAACCAAGGCGAACCAGCTCCAGGTCGATTCGATCCTGAGCACCATCAACCGCATCGCGGGCACGACGTCGTTCCAGGGCAAAAAGCTCCTGAACGGCACGCTGGACTACACCACCAGCGCCGTCGCCAGCGGCACGGTCAACGACCTGCACATCAATGCGGCCAAGCTCGGCTCGAACAGCGCGATCACCGTTGATGTGAAAGTGCTCGCCTCGGCGACCACCGCCAAGGTCAGCTACAGCGGCGGCACGCTCACCTCGGCGGCCACGCTCGAAATCGGCGGCAACGCCGGCGTGCAGCAGTTCAGCTTCGGCTCGGGCACGACCGTCAGCTCGATCGCGACTGCGATCAACGCCCAGGCGGACGTCACCGGCGTCAGCGCCACCGTCTCGGGAACCAGCCTGTCGATCAGCTCGCAGGACTTCGGCTCCAGCCAGTTCGTCAGCGTCCGCGCCATCAGCGGCACGTTCTCGACCGACAAGGCTCGCGCCACCGGCGGCGACGCCACCGTCACCGTCAATGGCGCCACCGCCACCACCGACGGCAAGAACGTCAGCTTCAATAGCTCGGCCGTCGACCTGAGCTTCACGCTCGACGACAAGTTCAACAAGTCGGGCGACACCAGCATCAAGATCACCGGCGGTGGGGCGACGTTCTCGCTCGGCTCGAAGGTGACTTATGCCGACCAGGCGTCGATCGGCATCGGCGCGGTGACCACCGGCAGCCTGGGCACGAAAGACCTGGGTTACCTGAACTCGCTCGGCTCCGGGTTTGACAACGACCTGAGCGGCAAAAACCTGGTGACGGCCCAAAAGATCGTCGACAGCGCCGCGTCGCAGGTCGCCACGCTCCGCGGCCGACTTGGCGCGTTCCAGAAGTACACGATCGGTTCGACCGTGAACAACCTGAACGTGGCCCTGGAAAACGTCTCGGCTTCTCAGAGCCAGATCACCGACACCGACTTCGCGTCGGAAACGGCGAACCTGACCCGCGCACAGATCCTGTCGCAGGCCGCCCAATCGGTGCTTTCTCAGGCCAACTCGGCCCCTCAGGCCGCCCTGCGTTTGCTGCAATAAACACAGGGCATATGAGAATGGCTAAGTACGACTAGAAACCTTTCCTGACATGAACCACCGGCCGTCGGACTCACCTCCGACGGCCGGTTTTTGTTTTAGCCGATCACGCCCGCTGCACGCGGGCCCAGGCTTCTTCCAGTCGCTTGGGCGAAATCGGGATCGGCGTCTTCAACTCCTGGGCGAACAGCGAAATGCGCAGTTCCTCCAGGAGCCACCGATATTCCGCCAGGGCCGGGTCGTGGATGCCGCGCATCGCGGCGCGGCGTTCGGCGGCGTCGAACTGCTGCTGCAGCGGCCGGATCACGCCCAGGCCCGACAAATCCTTCGAGAGCCCGGCATTCATCAGCTTGGTCAGTCGCACGTCGATGCCGCGCAGATATCGCGGCAAATGCTCCAAGCGATCGCCCGGCAGCGCGGTGAGCACGCGCTTGGGCGTCAGCCGCTTGAATTGCTGGCGCATGTCTTCGACGTTGTCCAACAACAGCGGCGGGTACTGGCGATTCAGCAGGGCGTTCAGCGTGCGGTAGCGGTCCAGAATTTCTTCCAGCAGGCGTCCGACGGCGCGGGACGTTTCGTAGAGCCGTCCCCAGGCGGCGTGCGCCTTGGCGACGAATGCCTCGCGCGTGCGGACCGCGCCGTCGTTTACGAAAAATGCCCGGTCTGCGACGACGCGGGTGAGATCCTGCATCAACTCGTCCCCCGTGCCGAACGGGCGGTAGTTGAGCCGCAGCGATTCCAGCTTGGGCAGATCGCGGAGGGTGGATTTAAGCTCGCGCTGGGTTTCGATCATGAAGAGCCGCCGCAGGCCGCTTGGCATGAGTTGGCGGGACAGGTCTTCTGAATCAAGCAGGCGCAGTTGCACGGTGTCGGCTTTTTCGATCAACGTCGGGTAGCCGAAAAGCTTGGCCCCGTGCGCTTCGATCGCCACCTTCTCGGGCAGATCGCCGAAGTCCCAGGCCTTCACTTCATCGCGCGTGTAGCGGGGGTCGGACAAGGTGGTGAAGGTCGCCTGCGCTTTCTGGCCGAGCTTGAGGCGCAGCTCGCCGAGGTCGCGTCCTTCGGCCAGCACTTCGCCACCGCCGCCGATGACGCGGACATTCAACAACAGATGGGGCGGCACCTGTTCGAGCTGGAAATCGTTTCGGGTGATGGGCTCGCCGCTGAGCTTCCAGAGAATGCCGGCCACCTGCTCCAGCATGCCGCCCATCCCGAATGGGGGCAGCCGCGGGACGACGGTGTCGACCGCCTGGTTGACCGGCACGAAGAGCGTGCGCAGTTTTTTCGGAAGCGAACGAATGAGCCCATCGATCTTTTCGCGCACCAACCCGGGCACGAGCCATTCGGCGCGGGCGTCGCTGATGAGCGACAAGGCCGTCAACGGGGTGACGGCGGTGATGCCGTCGTTGTCTTCGCCCGGGTCAAAGCGATATTCCAGCGGCAGCTTGATGCCTTGCAGGTCAAGATGATCGGGAAAGCGCGCTCGCATCAGCGCACGCAAGCGCGACGAGGCATCGGCCCCGGAATCGCCCTTGGAAACGACCCTGGAATCGCCCCCGGCATCGGCCGGCGCGGGCGATTCGAGCAGCTCGCCGAGCACGCCCTCGCGAAACAGTTCATCGTCGCCGAGCTCCAACTCGTGCGAACCGCTGCCCTGCCCGCGCTTGGCCCACTGCAGGAAGGTGGGCCCGCTGAAGACTTGGGCGGGGATGTGCTTGTCGAAGAACGCATACCGCGTGGCCGAGTCGCTGAGCAGATCGCGCCGGCGCAGTTGTTCCTGCCATCGCTCGATCTCGGCAACGCGGGACTGGTTCGCCAGCAGCAGCGGGTGATCGGTGCGAAAATCGTTCATCACCAAGGCGTGCTGAATGAACAATTGCCGCGACTGCACGGGATCGATCGGTCCGTAATGCACGGAGCGGCGCGGCACAAGCAGCAGGCCGAACAGGGTGACTTTTTCGAACGCGTGCACGTGGGCGGTCTGCCCGACCCAGTGCGGCTCGGTGTAGGTGCGTTTGACCAGATGCCGGGCCGCCCGCTCGATCCATTCGACCCGCACCGGGGCGACTGTGCGCGCGTACAAGCGCGTGGTTTCAACCAATTCGGC
>JBQCCH010000307.1:0-8806 GCA_051962375.1 Tepidisphaeraceae bacterium | reverse complement strand
CGACGCCTCGCGCACGCGCAAAGCCGGCCATGTGGGCCTCGGCCTGGCGTTGGTCAAAGCCATCGCGGAACTTCACGGCGGACGCATCGAACTCTCCAGCCGCCTCGGCGTTGGCACAACCGCCATCCTCAGCTTCCCCTTCGATCCACCGACCGCCGCCGCCTGAACGCGTCACCGCAACCACAAGCAGGCCTCCGACCCTGCCAGACGTGCACCCGTTGTCAGCCGGGGCATTCCGGAGCATAATTTGCCGAATGCGAATCAACGAAACCGTGCCCGATTTCACCGCCGAAACCACCGAAGGGCCGATCAAATTTCATGACTGGATCGGAAACGGCTATGCCGTGCTCTTCAGCCACCCCAAAGATTTCACCCCCGTCTGCACCACCGAACTCGGTTACATGGCCGGGCTCATGCAGGAATTCGCCAAGCGACAGACCAAGATCGTCGGCATCTCGGTCGACCCGGTCGACAGCCACCTCCGCTGGAAGGCCGACATCGAAAAAGCGACCGGCAACAGCGTGAAATACCCGCTGATCGGCGACACGGATCTGACGGTCGCCAAGGCCTTCGACATGCTCCCCGCCGACGCCGGCAACACCTGCGACGGCCGCACCGCCGCCGACAACGCGACCGTTCGCTCGGTCTTCATTGTCGGCCCGGATAAAAAGGTGAAACTGATCCTCACGTATCCGATGACCACGGGACGGAATTTCAGCGAAATTCTCCGCGCGCTCGACAGCATCCAGCTCACCGCCAAGCACACCGTGGCCACCCCCGCGGAATGGAAGCAAGGGGATGACGTCATCATCAGCCCGGCCGTCAGTGACGAAGATGCCGCGCAGAAGTTCGGCAAATTCGAGCGGGTTCTGCCCTATCTTCGCAAAACCAAACAGCCCACCTGAGATCCGCAGACCCATCAGTCATTAAACCCTGAACAACAGCCCCCGCCACTGAAAGGTGGCGGGGGCTGATTCATTCAGCGACGGGTCGCAAAACCGCCAGCGCTCCTAGCGACGCGCCCGGTTTTTCACGCGATCCACATACACCGCCAGGATCAGCACGGTTCCGCTGACCAGGTATTGGTAGAAGTTGTTCACGTTCATCAGGTTCAGCACGTTTTGCAGCGTGCCGATGATCAGCACGCCGACGATCACGCCGCTGATGGACGCGATTCCACCGGTCAGGGACACGCCGCCCAGCACGCAAGCGCTGATGCATTGCAGTTCCAACCCCATCGACGTGCTCGGCTGGGCGCTGGTCAGCCGCGCCGCGAGCACGCAACCGGCAAACCCGCAGACGGCGCCCTGAAGGGCGAAAATCACCACCTTGCACAATTTCACCCGCACGCCGGCCAGCCGGGTTGCTTCGATGTTCCCGCCGATCGCCAGGGCATTGCGGCCAAAGATCGTGAAATTCAGCACGAACCCGAAGACGACGAACATCGCCACCATCATCAATACCGGCGCATCCCACCCGAACAACCGGCTCTGGCCCAACGCATAAAAGGCCGGCGTGCGAACGCCCACAGGCACACCGGCCGGCGTGCAGAGCAGGTAGGCCAGTCCGCGGGCGACCTGCATGGTTGCCAAGGTGGCGATCAGCGCGTTGATGCCGCCCACGGCAATGTTGATGCCGTTGATGATCCCGAACCCCAGCCCCACCCCTACAGCCGCCAGCACCGCCAAGGTGACCGAGCCGGTGTGATTCACGACCTGCGCCCCCACCACCCCGGCGACCGCCACCAGCGACCCGACCGACAGGTCAAAATCCGCAGCCGCCAGGCAAAGCATCATCGTGCACGAGACCATGCCGATCGTCGTCACCGACAGCAGCAGGCCCTTGAAGTTCGTCGTGCTGGCAAAGTTGGGCACCAGCACCAGGCAGATGGCCAAAATGGCGAGATAAATCGCCACCAGGCCGCCCGTCTGCCAGAGCCATTGCACGGAGTTCAGGCCCTGCCGCAGGACGGACGATCGGGGGGCCGGTGTCGATACGGGATTGCTCGCGGTTGGGTTCACGTCGTTGCCGGTTGAAGGGTTTCTGATACTGCATTCGTTGGCAATGCCAAAGCCAACAGGTTTTCTTGCGTCGCTTCGTCGCGTGATGTCTCGCCCACGAGCCGCCCTTCGCGCATGATCAGAATCCGATCACACACGCCGAGCACTTCAGGCAATTCGCTGCTGACGATACAGATGGCCACGCCGCTTTCCGCCAGCTTGTAAATGATGTTGTAAATCTCGGATTTCGCGCCGACATCAATGCCGCGCGTCGGCTCATCCAGGAGGATGGCGCGCGGCTTTTCGCTCAACGCCCGGCCGAGGATCACCTTCTGCTGATTGCCGCCGGACAGCAGGCCGATCCGCTTGTGAATCGAGCTCGTTCGGATGCCCAACGCCTGGCGGAAATGCTCTGCGTTTGCGATTTCCCGTTGCCCCGAAATGAAAGCGCGCCCGGGCGAAAATAACCGCCGGACGGACAGGTTCGTATTCTCCGCCACGCTGCGGATCGCGACGATTCCCTCTTTTTTGCGATCTTCCGGACAATAAATGAGCCCCCTGCGGACGGCCTCCACCGACCCTCGGCCGGCGAGCGATTCGCCATCGAGTTCCACCGTTCCCGCCGAGCGCCTCACCGCCCCCGCCAGCAGCTTCATCAGCTCCGTGCGGCCAGCGCCCACAAGCCCGAAGAACCCGACGATTTCCCCCCGTCGCACCGTCAGATCCACCGGCGCCTTCAGACCCGGCCCCGCAACCCCCTTCGCGATCAGCCGTTCCTTGCCCAGCGGCCGACTTCGATAGCCGTAGATGTTGCTGATCTCACGCCCCACCATGCGCTGCACGAGCATGTCTTGCGTCACGCCGCGGAGCGACTCATAAGTTGTCACCCACTTGCCGTCCCGCAAAACGGTCCCGCTGTCGCACAGGCGGAAGATTTCGTTCATGCGGTGAGAAACGTACAGAATCGTCTTGCCGTCGCTTCGCAGTTGGTCGATGACGGCAAAAAGCCGTTCGGTCTCGCGTGACGAGAGCGAACTCGTGGGCTCGTCAAACGCGATGACCGATGCCTCATGCGCCAGCGCCTTTGCGATTTCGGTTACCTGTCTCACGCCGATCGGCAGATCCCCCATGCGGGTCCGCGGATCAAAACGCTCCCCCAGCCGCGCCAACAGCTCGGCCGCTCGCTGGTTCATTGCTCGCCGGCGGATCAATCCGAATCGGGACGGAAGATGGCCGACGAAAATATTCTCCGCCGCCGACTGGTCCGGCATCAGTTGCAGTTCTTGCTGGATCACCGCGATGCCCGCGCCAAGCGCATCCGCCGGCCCGCGAAATCGCTGCGGCCGCCCGTCGAGCAGCAGTTGGCCGCTGTCCGGGCGCAGCGCGCCGGAGAGCATCTTCAGCAGCGTGCTCTTGCCCGCGCCATTTTCCCCCAGCAGCGCGTGGACAGACCCCGGCTGCACCGCAAAGCTGACGCCATCGACCGCCTTAACGCCCGCGAACGATTTCGAAATACCGGCAAATTCAAGCCGCATCGACTATTCCTTCGGCCACATGCCGTGCGCTTTCAATTCCGACTCAAAGTTCGCCCGCGTGATCAATTTTCCGCCGGTGAAATGCGTTTGCGGCTTCGGGCCGCCGGTGGCCCATTTGTAGCATTCGAGCGTGCTGTCATGCCCGTGCACGTTGGCTTCCATCAACACCGAGCCGTAAAACGCGGTCGGCTGCGGCTTCTTCAATTCGTCGATGCAGTCGGTGCCGTTGATCCCGACGGCAATCGCCGTGTCTGCGTTGAAGCCGCGCCCTTCCAGCGCCCGCACCGCCCCCAGGGCCGCCGAATCGTTCATCCCGCCGGCGATCCAGTGCTTGACGTCACCATGCTGAGCGAGCAACGCCGTCGACGCATCAAAACTTCCGGGGATATCCGTCGTTTTTTCCGGCGTCGTATAGATGTGGTCTTTCGGAAAACCGTTTTCCACGAGTTTTTCCATCAGGCCTTCCGTGCGTTCACGGGCCGTGTCAAGTTCGTCGAAGGTGACGATGCACGCGCCGACCTCTTTCGGATCCCACCCGCGGGCCTTGATCTGATCAAACAGCGATTGCCCCGCGACATGGCCGACTTCCCGCGCCGCAACGCCGATATGCGGAACTTCCGACATGATTTTGCCGTCCGCGCCAACGAACTGGTCGTCCACGCTCATCAGCTTCATGCCGTACCCATCCGCCTTCGCAACCAGCGCCGGCCCGAGCCGGACGTCGGGCGTGCAGATCACAAGCCCCTTGGCGCCCTGCGCCGCCAAGTTGTCGATGCACGCCAGCGCCTTCTCCCCATCCTGGGCCGCCAACGTCACGACATCGAAGCCATTTTCTTCACCCGCCTTGCGGGCAAATGCCATCTCCGTCTGGAACCAGGGTTCATCGGGCTGCTTGACGACATAGCCGATTTTTACCTTCGACGATGCGTCCGACGATGCCGATTCCGATTTGCCGCAGCCGCTCAATCCGATGAGCGTAGCCGCCGTACCCGCCATGATGCCCGCCCAGATCCCACTGCCGCCGATTCTCATGTCTGCTCCTCGCCAATGAATGAACGACACGATTTTCATGGCGGCCGCTAGAAATGCAAACGTACCTCTCGCATTTAATGCGCGTGCCACTGCGCCGATGGAGCGGTGGTACCGCAGATCGCCGGTGCGTCCTCAACCTTGCACGTTCGCCTGTGTCCATCGGCCGTCGATTTGACGCCAGAGCGAGCCGGTCGGGTTCTTATCCCGCAGACACGCCGGCAATCGTTCGGCTCGCACCATGTCGTAGCACTCCAGCTGCGTGAATCGGCCGATGCTCGACGGCATGCCGACGGCCGTAAAGTGCGGCTGGCTGGTCGCCGGATAAGGGCCGCCATGGTTCTGCGCCGCCGAAACACCAACGCCCGTGGGCATCTTGTCATTGATCAACCGCCCGACCCGCGGACGCAATGCATTGGCCACCGCCGCGCTCGCAGCGTCATCCTCACCGTTGCGGGCCGAGCGAATTGTTCCGGTGAGGCTCCCTTCGCACAGCCGCAGGATCGACACCAGCTCGGCAAGATCGTCTGCGATCACGAACATCGTCGCATTGCCGAACGCTTCGGTCTGCAGTGCGTGCGGCTCAGCAAAAAACTGCCGGCCCGACGTCCGGAGGACGGTGTTTTGCACGCCAAAGCCGTCCCCACCGGCCGGCGCGCCTCCGGTCAGCAGATCTGCGCCCGAGCGCTGCAGCGTTGCGATGGATCGAAGCAATGCCGACTCACCCGCCTCAGAAAAAAGCGTCCCTGCCGGACTTTGTCGCATTTTCTCCGTGAAATCATCGATAAACCGCTCGGTGGCCTCGCCGGCCAGGAGCATGGCGAGGCCCGGTTTCGTGCAAAACTGACCGGTGCCCGCGGTGACGCTGACCAAAAGCTGCTCCGCAATGGCGGCGGCCTCTTCGTTCAGAGCGCCGGGCAAGATCACGGTGGGGTTCACGCTGCTCATCTCCCCGAAAAAGAGCACGCCCGCTGCGTCGGCGGCGGCCTTCAGCTTTAATCCCCCCGCCCGGCTTCCGGTGAAGCCGACCGCCTTCAGTCGGCCATCCCCGATCGCACGCACGCCGACCTCCGGCGTCACGTGGTAGACCATCTGCACCGTCCCCGCCGGCAACCCCGCGGCCGCCGCAGCGTCGTGCGCCGCTTCGGCCAGCAGCCGCGTGGTGCGAGGATGGAGCGGGTGCCCCTTGGCGAGCACCGTGTTGCCCGCCGCGATCGCCGCCGCAAAATCCCCGCCAGCAATCCCGTTGTAGGCAAACGGAAAATTGTTCGGCCCGATCGCCAGCACCGGCCCCACCGGCGCCAGGCACGACCGCAAGCCCAGCTTCGTATCGATGATCGGCGTCTGCCAGTCGCCGCTGCGCGCCGCCGCGGCCGCTTGTCGCAATTGGCCCGCGGTGCGCGGCAACTCCACCTCTTTGAGCCGTGGCGAAACGGCAAGCCCCGTCTCCCCCGCCGCGGAGGTCACCAGCGCGTCAACGTTTGCTTCGATCGCCGATGCATAGCGCTCAAGAAAATGGGATAAGCGTTCCCCCGCATCCGCCATCGACCGCAACTGGTCCGCCGCGCGAACTGCCGCTCCCAGAGCAGCGTCGATCGTGGGCCAATCACTGATCGGAAATTCGCCCGGCAACACCTGCCGCGTCTTCGGGTTCGTCGCCTGAAACGTCGCCGCGGACTTCGCCGGTTGCCATTTGCCGGCAATCAATACTGGAGCACAATCCGACATGAGTCCCGCACCTTTCGCATGGAAAAACACTGCAATCAGACGCACAATCACTTACCGAAGACGTCGACATAGCGCGTGACTTTCCCGCCGGTGCTTACGACGTCGGCATCCAGGTCAATCGGCTGGAACAGTCCCGCCGGGATCTCCGCCGCCGGCTCGGCAAACACCTTCGCCGCCAACGTGTCATTCTCGGGTGGGTTGTCCGGCAAGCGGGGATTCCAAAACAGAAAATCCGTCACGCCGCTCGCTTTCATGTGACCAATGAGTTCACCCCAGAGCCGCGTCAGGGCGCCCGAGTCGACATTTCGATCTCCCTCATGAAACGTCGGATAACTCACCCAAGGCGCCACCCGCCACGACCGATTCAGGCAAGAACGAACGTAATTCAGTGAGTCGATGAAGTTATTCCAGATCGCCGGCTTCTGGCGGTTCAGCGGGCGGCTGCCCCGATTCCAAAGATAACAGGACGGCGAACTCCAATTTCCGAACTGTCGACCGGAAAGCGGCCATCAGTTCAGGACATAGATCGGAAAGCTCGGCAGCACATCCTCGTAGTTGCTGACTTCGATCTCCGTACCAAAGGCTTCGACCGCGGGCTCAAACACCACCCGCCGCAGGCACTCGTCATAGATGTTCGTCGCGTATTTTTGCCAGGCGATGATTGCGTCGCGACCCCGGCCGACGTGGGACGACAGATCGTCGGGTGAAAAGGCGCGCACATCGGCCGGCAAACTCGAAAGCGCTGCCGGGTCATCCCACACAGGGCGAAAAATCGCCGCACGCTGGGGGCCGGTGGGCAAATTTTTTACCAAGTGCCAATACCCGATACCGGCCGCTTCCTCGTCCAGCACGATGCGTCGCGGCCCCGGGTCGAATCGGCGAAAATAATTTCGCATCCAGTCGCGCAGTCGATCTGTCTTCGGCCCGTGCGTGACGACCTCAGCCAACGTGCCGGCAAAGGCATCGAGGAACGGCGTCCGCAAAAACAGCGCCGGCCCGGTACGGCTCATCGGCTGCCAACTCATCGGCGTGATGCCCGGCGCGCGCGTGACGGCCCAAGAATAGATTCGAAGCGGTCGCGGTTCAGACGGACTGGGACGCGTGGCCGGCCCCGACGTGGCAGCCGCCAGCACCCGGCATGAGCCGCTCATCATCGATGCCGCGATCGCACCCGCGGACGCATGCATAAATTGCCGACGCGACAACGGGGCTCGCAAAACGTGCTGGTTCAGGCGGTGATCCACGTCATGACCATATGCCCCCTGAAGCGCCCCACCAAGCCCCTTTTTCCTCAATCAATCGGATGTGTCCCCGCGAAGCCGGCGATACAAATCGATCGTTCGCTCGAATTGTTGCTCCGCGGTGAAATGCGCCCGGATGTGCCGGGCCGCATTCACTCGGAGGCGTGCCAACCCCGATGGCTCGAGCAATAGCTCCCGCGCCCGTTGTATGAACAAGTCATGATCAATCGCCACCGAGTGCCCGGTGACATTTTCCTGGATCAAAAGCGATGTGCCCGCCGTCCGGGTTCGCAAAACGGGCGTGCCCACGCACATCGCCTCGGCACACACGTAGGAAAATCCCTCCCGCAATGACGGCAACAAGACCAAATCGGAAGCTTGGTAAACGACCAGCGGATCGCGCTCGCCCAGAAAGATCACCCGCTCGCCGAGGCGCAGTCGCTCCACCTGCGAGCGAAGCCGAGCGTCATCGGGGCCGGCGCCGACGATGAGAATTCGAACCGGAGCCCCCGGGGCCGATCTTGCGCTCGCATCCGCCAGATCCACCAGCCAGTCAACATTCTTCGGATAATCGAGCCGGCCGACATAGGCGCCGACGATGTCCGAGGACTCAATCCCCAACTCGCGCCGGGCCGCGATCCGATCATCGGCGGTCGCTTCCGGGAATCGCAGGACATTCACCCCGTGCGGAATCACGGATATTCGATCCGGCGATGCCAGCCGATTCTGAAGCAGCCACGATTTTGCCTCTTCCGCCGCGACGTGAACGTGATCGCCGCACCAAGTGAGCCAGCGTCGCGGGCCCGAAACGTTTAGATCCGACAAGTGCAGGGTAAACAACACCGGCGGGCGCTTGCCGGCGGAGTTCATCCAGAAGCACCGGCCGAGCCTGGCCATCATCGCAGGACGCCGGTAATGCACGTGCACGATGTCAACATTCGTCTGAGCCATCCACCGGCGGATCGATCGCGCGGCCGATGCCAATTGCAGCGTTCCCCCCTTGAGGGGCAATTGCATCCACTCCCAGGGACCGGTCCCGAACCGCTCGTGCCACGCCCCGAACTCGCCGGCGAGGGTGATGCGGTGTCCGCGCTCCCCCATATACGTTGACAGGTTCAGCAGATATTGGCTGATCCCGCCGGCATCTGAACCGGCCGTGAGATGAAGAATATGTAGCGGCGCCGGCGTCGCGCCGCCCGGCTCGGTCGGGTTATCCAAGGCACCCGGTCCTGGGCAGGTTTTACATCAAAAGGCCGGCCCGCCCCCCCCCCCA
>JBQCCH010000306.1:0-3211 GCA_051962375.1 Tepidisphaeraceae bacterium | reverse complement strand
TGATCAGTGCCGGGCGATCGGGTTCCTCGGCCAATTCTTCCAGGACGCTGAGCAATTCTTCGCGGCCGCGGATGTCGAGCCCGCTGGTGGGCTCGTCCAGGATCATGAGCGTCGGCTTGCTGACCAGGGCGCGGGCGACCAGCGCCCGCACGCGTTCGCCGGTGCTGAGTTCGCCGTAGCGATTGTTGGCGGCCCGGGAAAGACCGACGCGGTCGATGAGCGATTCCACGCGATCGAGTTGTTCTTCGCTCGCCGGCCGATAAGCGCCGAGCGTCCCGAACAGGCCGGTGCGGACGGCCTCGCGAACGGAGAGGGTGGGTTCCAGGTCGAATTGCCCGTTCGGCTGCACGAGGCGGACGATTTCGCGGAGGTCGTGGATGTTGGTTTCGCCGAAAAGACGTCCGGCGACGGTGACCCGGCCGCGCGTGGGCCAGAGGTAGCCGAGCATGATGCGCGCCATCGTGCTCTTGCCCGAGCCGTTCGGCCCGAGGATGGCGGCGAATTCGCCGGCGTTGACGTGCCAATCGATGCCCCGAAGGATCTCACGCGGCCCGCGTGACAAACGAACGGCTTCAAAGTGGACGGCGGCCAAATTACGGATATCGTCGGAGGACTGCATGGAGCACACGATGGTAGCGCAAACGAAGCCGACTCGAAAGTTCGTCCCCGCTGATTTCAATGCCGCCGACTGGTCGCAGATCGAGCCGCTGATGAAACAGCTCACCGACCGCCCGATCGAATCGCCGGCGGCCCTTGAGGCGTGGCTGGCGGATATGTCGGAACTCTCCAGCGTCATCGACGAATACGGCGCGCGGCGCTACATCGACAAAAGCTGCCACACCGATGACCCGGAGATCGAGCAGCGGTTCATGTTTTTCGTTGAACAGATCGAGCCGAAGCTGAAGCCGCTGTTTTTTGCGATGCAGAAGCGGTTCCTGGAATCGCCGCACCGCCCGGCGTTGAGCGATCCGCGGTACGCGATCCTGGCGCGCAAGTGGCAGGCGGACGTGGACGTGTTCAACCCGGCCAACATTCCGATCGAAACCGAAATCACCAAGCAGGTGACCGAATACGACAAGATCAGCGGGGCGATGCTGGTGGATTTTAAGGGCAAGACGCTGACGCTGCAGCAACTCGCCCGATTCCAGGAAGAACCGGATCGAGAAACGCGAAAGGCCGCCTTTGAGCTGGGGGCGAATCGTCGGCTGCAGGATCGGGAAAAGATCGAAGCGATTTTTGAAGACCTGCTGCCCAAGCGCGAGCAGATCGCGAAGAATGCGGGGTTCTCGGATTATCGCGCGTTCGTGTGGCGGGCGTACAAGCGATTTGATTACACGCCGGAACAGTGCAACCAGTTTGCCGACGCGATCGAGAAATCGATCGTGCCGCTGGTGCGTGAGCTGGATCGGCAGCGCAAGGCCGACCTGGGCGTGGAGACGCTGCGGCCGTGGGATGGGGCGGTCGATCCGAAGAATCGCCCGGCGTTGCAGCCGTTTGACCCGGCCGACATTGACGGGTTTGTGTCGACGACGAAAAAGATTTTCGACCGCCTCTCGCCGACGCTGGCGGAGGAATTCGAATCGCTGCGGACCCACGGCAACCTGGATCTGGATTCGCGCAAGGGAAAGCAGCCGGGCGGGTATCAAAGCTCGCTCGAAGAATCGAAGCAGCCGTTCATTTTCATGAACGCGGCGGGTTCGCAACGGGATGTGGAGACGCTGTTGCACGAAGGGGGCCACGCGTTTCACTTCATCGCGGCGGCGGCGAATGAGCCGTTGACGTTTTTGCGATCCGCACCGATGGAATTCTGCGAAGTGGCCTCGATGGCGATGGAAGCGCTCTCGAGCGAGCACCTGGATCTGTTTTACCCGCGCCCGGAAGAGGCGGCCCGCGCGAAGCGGACGTACCTGGAAGGGATCGTGCGTTTCTTCCCGTGGATGGCGACCATCGACCAGTTTCAACATTGGCTCTACACGCACCCGGGCCACTCGCGGCAGGAACGCACGCAGGTGTGGCTGAGCCTGCTGGATCGCTTCGGCGGCGAGGTCGACTGGAGCGGCTATGAGCAAGTGCGTGAATCGAGCTGGCAACGCCAGTTGCACCTGTTCCATGTGCCTTTCTATTACATCGAGTACGGCATCGCGCAGCTGGGGGCGCTGCAGGTGTGGATGAAGGCGAAAGAAGATCCGCAGCGGGCGCTGGCGAATTATCGCTCGGCCCTGAAGCTGGGCGGAACGCGGCCGCTGCCGGACTTGTTCGCGGCAGCGGGATTGCGATTCGACTTCACGCCCCGAACGATCGAGCCGCTGATCAACGCGGTACACGAAGACCTGAACGCGCTGCCCGCGTGAAGTCGAGCCGCCCGGAGGACTGCTGCGTGACGGCAACGGATTTTGAAGCGCAGCTTCGGCAGCTTGAGCGGCAGGCCGTGTTGGTGCGGCGGCGGCGCGACCGGGAGACGTGGCGCTTTGACTACAACGCCAAACCGTACTTCCTGCATTTTTATCCGGATCGACGCGGGGCGGCGGCGGAATTCGCGGGGCTGAAGACGCTGCAGGATTTCAAGGTGCCGGCCGTGCGGGCGGCGGCGTTTTTGTAGGGATTTCAATTCGGCGACCGCAAGGGCGATGCGATCATCACCCACGGCATCGAGGGGGCGGTGCGGCTCGACGAATGGATCGCGCGTTCGGATGCGGGGGCGGCGTCGGCGCATCGTGCGTCGGCGCATCGTGCGGCGGTGGATCAGGTGATCGATCTGCTGAAGCAGTTGGCCGCCCACAAGCTGGGGCATGAGGACCTGCGGCTGAGCAGTTTTTTGTGGAGCGACGGACGGCTGCACCTGTGCGATGCGGCCGGGCTGACGACGGGGGGCCTGAAGGCGGATCAACTGATGGGGCTCGCGTTTGACGCGGGGGCGGCGGCCACGATGGCGGACCGGCTGCGCGTGTGGCGGGCGCTCGTACCGGGCGCGGAAACGCCGCCGAATGACAAGCACATGGCCCGGCGCATCCGGCAAGCGCTGCGGCGCGATGCGATCGAGCGGATCGATATCGGCGAATGGAGCGGGCGATTCAGAAGCCGATCGATGCGCGAGGCGGCATGGTCGCCGGCGTCGCGGTTGAATGTCAGCCCGGCGGACTGGCGGCGCGAGTGGCCCGCGTTGGTGGCGCGGCTGAGTGCGGATCAATTGGAAATCCTGAAGCGCGACCGC
>JBQCCH010000305.1:0-4585 GCA_051962375.1 Tepidisphaeraceae bacterium | reverse complement strand
GAAGGTGCTCGTGATTGATGATGAGCCCGATGCGCGAGAGGTCGTACGCCGATTCCTTGAGACCTGCGGCGCGCGTGTCGCCTTGGCGAATTCCGTCGATGACGCCATGCGTACGTTGCCCGCGCAGGAAAGCGACGTGATCATCAGCGACATCGGTATGCCCGGCCAGGATGGGTACGAGCTGATCCGGCGGGTTCGGGCGCTGTCGAACGACCAGCTCTTGATTCCTGCCATCGCACTGACGGCCTTTGCCCGGGCGGAAGACAATCGTCGCGCGGTGGACGCCGGCTATAATGCGCACCTGGCCAAGCCCGTGACACGGACTTCGCTGTTGCGCACGGTGGGGCAGTTGGTTGGAAAATCTTGAGCACTTCGCTCGCTCGATTCAGGATGGATCATGAAAAACTGGGCGGGCAATCAAATCTATCACGCGGCTGAGCTTCTGACGCCGACGTCGGTTGAACAAGTGGCCGAATTGGTGAAGCGGCGCGATCGCGTTCACGTGCTGGGCTCGCGGCATAGCTTTAGTTCGATCGCCGATACCGAGGGCGCGCATCTTTCACTTGCGAGCCTAAACCGTGTGATTCGAATCGATCGCGGCCCGAATCCGACGGTGACCGTTGAAGGGGGAATCACCTACGCGCAGCTTTGCCCGGTGCTGGCGAAGGAAGGGCTTGCGCTGGCGAACCTCGCCTCATTGCCTCACATTTCCGTCGCGGGCGCGATTGCCACGGCAACGCATGGGTCTGGCGTAAAGATCGGCAACCTCGCGACGTCGGTCCAGGCGATGCGGATCGTGAAGGCGGATGGCGAGCTGGTCACACTTGAAGGTGACGCCATCGCAGGGGCGGCTGTGAATTTGGGGGCGCTGGGCGTTGTTGTCGAACTGACGCTGAAGCTGGAGCCCGGCTTTACCGTCCGGCAGCGGGTTTATGAACGGTTGCCGTTGGAGCAATTGCGAGCGAGCTTCGATGAGATCTTGAGCGCCGCCTACAGCGTCAGCCTGTTTACCGAGTGGGGCGGCGATACGATCGATCAGGTCTGGGTCAAGCGCCGCGGCACGGAGCCAGAGATTTCGCCCGCGCTGGTGAGCGGCGCCGCGGCGGCGGTGGAGGCGCATCATCCCATTCGCGGATGCGACGCGGCACACTGCAACGAGCAGTTCGATATTCCCGGCGACTGGTACGAGCGATTGCCCCATTTCCGCATCGGGCTCACGCCGAGCGCCGGGGCCGAATTGCAGACGGAATATTTCGTCTCACGAGAACATGCGATGGCTGCCTTCGATGCGATCGATGCCTTGCGCGCGGAGATTCATCCGCTGATCCAAGTGACAGAAATCCGAACGATTGCCGCCGACAATCTTTGGATGAGCATGAACTACAAGCGGTCGAGCGTTGCGTTTCATTTTACCTGGAAGCCGGAATGGGAGCGTGTGCGGATGGTGCTGCCCAAGATCGAGGCGGCGCTGCGACCGTTCGCTCCGCGGCCCCATTGGGGAAAGCTCTTTACGCTGCCGGGTGAGGTGGTGCGGGCCAGCTATCCCCGAGCCCGAGACTTTGCTGACCTGGCACGCCGCTTCGATCCGACGGGGAAGTTCGCGAACGCGTTCTTGCGGAGCACGGTGCTGAGCGCGTGAGCGCAGGCGCTGAAGTTGCGGCTTTCTGAGCCGATGGTCTATTCCGGGGCGTTTGTGGGTTCGGCGGCGATCTCTTCGTCGCCGACAAGATAGATGCTGTTTTTGCCGCCCTTTTTCGCGCCGAACATCAGGGCTTTGTCGGCCGCTTCGATGAGTTCTTCGGGTGTGCGCGCGTCATAGGGGTAGACCGCCATGCCGCCGGAGATCGTGAGCACGCCTTGGCCAGCGGCGCCGAGTTGGTTGAATTCGGTGAAATTCTTGCTCAAAAGCTTGCGGAATCGATCGGCGATCTGCATCGGCGTGCTCGGGAGCCGGCCCGGCGTCTGGTGCTGATCGTAGGGCTGGCGCGGCCCTTCTTTTTCCCAGAAAATGACGGCGAATTCATCTCCGCTAATGCGGGCGACGAGGTCATGATCGCGGCTGCAGCGCTTCATCAGGCTGGCCGTCTGCTTCAGGATGTCGTCGCCCACGCCGTGGCCGAAGGTGTCGTTGTATTTCTTGAAGTTGTCGATGTCGAACAGCAGAAGCGTGACCGGGAACCGACGCTGGCGTGCTTTCTCGATCATGCGCGCCAGGAAATGCCGGAAATACCGCGCATTATAAATGCCCGTCAGCTCGTCGGTGATGGCCAGCTTCTGCAACCGAGCTTGCCGGGCATCGATTTGTTGGGCCATCGACAACACCGAAGCCAGATACGCCAAAAACTGCTGGGCCTGTGCGCTGTCGATCGGTTGCGTGGCTTCCAAGATCAGCTGATGCGTGACGCAGGATTCGGTGTCCCGAAGGGCTTGAGAAAGAATGACACGACCGTCACCCCCGGCAGGGACCGGATCGCTTTCACCGTGCAGCACAATGTGCATCGCGGGCAACAAGCGCTGGTTGATGGCTTCGACGGCGCGATCCAACGCCCGCTGCGGGTGCTCCAGCATGGCGGTCAGCACGATTTCCGCGAGCGGCAGATCGGGCATCGCGACGGGGGCGACCTCGCCCCGAAGCTGTTCGCCATCGGCCGTTGCCGTCGGTGATTCGTTTCGGGGTTTGGGTCCGAGCGTTCGCTGCAATTCGTCCGGATCGGCCGGGGCGACCACGTAGTCATCCGCACCAATGTCCAGCAGCCGCCGGGACAGGGGCTCGCGGGCCGCATCCGTCCAGAGCACGATGCGACCCTCGCCGGCGGCTTCGCGGAGCGCGCGGGTGGCGGCTTCGGGACGGGCTTCCAGGGGCAGCGTGTTCACCAGAACGCCGTCAAACATGCCGGCGTGCAGTTCCGCGATCGCATCGAAAACGGAAGGCACACTGGTGATGCTCGCCGGGGGCATCGCGCGGGCGACGGCCGATCGCATGTGGTGATCTTGATCGCCAACCAGAAGGATGTTGTCGCCGTTCAGACGCATCCGTCCCCCAGCAAGGCCCGCAGTTCTTCGGCCGACAGGACCGGCTCGGCCGCGCGGGCGCGAGCGGCCGGCTCGGCGTTATCGCCCTCGTGCGAGGGGACCGGTCGAAACGTCATCGGCTTGGCGTTGGCCGGCCCATGGTGCGGATCGAGCAAGGTGTGGACGCCGCCTTGGTCGATCAACGCCTCGGCGCCGAGCCGCATCGCTTCGGCCAAAAACGCCTGGCGGCCGTCCGTTTGAGACAGCCAAATGCTGACGTGCGGGAACCGCCGACGAATCGTCGAAATGATCGACAGTTCTTCGGGGTAGAGGCATTGCAGGGAAAGGACCACCGCGCGATAGACCAGGGGGCGCCTGCACAATTCGAGCAGGGCGGCGTACGGGTCGTCGCACTCATCGATCTCGTAGCCGCTGGCTGAGAGGGTCAGGCGGGGCTGGCTTCGGCAGCCGTCCGATCCGACCAACAGCGCGTGGCCGACGGCTTTGGGAATGTTCACGTTGGCAGTCAGCATGTGCGTCCCGGCGGTTGGACAATCGATCATACGCCAGCGCAGCGCCGATGCAATAAAACTTGAGCAAATCTTGCGCGAACGCCTGCGCGCTAAGTCGCACAGAACCTAGCAGTTACCCCGCCTACCACGCCGGCTGCCTGAAAGCGCTCGCTTATTGGCCGGCGTAGGTGGGGGTCTGCGGGATTTCCCGTTGCTTGTAGGCTTCGACGAGCCGCTCCAGCGTCAGGATTTCGCCCCGGATTTCGGCGCCGCGTTCGGTGTCTCCCATCCGCCGGGGGACCGGTTCCTCGCGAACGATCGTGACACTGGGCACGATGTCCACGCCATCGCGAATGGCCGTTTCCACGGAGTCGAAGTGGTGGTGCAGTGCCAGGAGCGTGCGATCCGCTTCCAGCACGAGGGTATAGCCGTGATCGCCGTAGGCTTCGGAGAAGGCGCCGTCGATGGTGATCGCCTTCCCGGAACGTTTGATGGGGGATTCGCCTTTCTCGATCTTTACGGGCACGTGGCCGTTCACGATCAGGCCGCGCTCCGGGCTGACGCCAAATTCATTGAGGATCTTCTCGCAGAACCAGGTTTCGTGAATGAGATCGAAGTACGGGTCCTTGGTTTCGTGATGCGTTTTCTTGTCGGCGATGAAATCGCGTTCGAAAGTGGCGATGCGATCCTTGCCGAACAGCGGCGAACGTGGGCCGCACCAGAGATACCAGAGGGTATCGAGATCGGATTGGCGCTTCTCCTGAAGTGCGCGATCGACCACCAGATCAATCCGGCGGAACAGCGCGCGGCCGGCGAGTTCTTCGCCGTCGATGGGCATCGGCAGGAACTCGCCTTTCGGGTCGCAGGGGATGCAGCCGTGGAAAATCAGGTGATCGTCGCGAACCAGCGACATGGATCCTTGGCCGACCAGATATTTCATGTGATCCCAGAGCCGCTGGCTGACCATGAAACTGTGACGAAGGCGCTCCGCGCAATCCTGTTCTTCGGGCGTGAGGGTGTACGGATCGTCGGGGTCGATCGTCGGGAAATACTTGTCTTTC
>JBQCCH010000304.1:0-4467 GCA_051962375.1 Tepidisphaeraceae bacterium | reverse complement strand
CGGGGTCACGCCGTGGTCATTGGCGGGGCCTTACGCCGACGTACCGGATTGCGGACCATGTCGACGTCCCGACGCACCCAGCGGGCCGGCGCGGCCGCCGTCACGGTGCACTTTGCCGGTGGAATAGGACGGATGCGTGTCACGCCGATCGCCGCGCTTGGTGCCGCCCCCGGCCGTTACGCTTTGATTGACCTGGGTGCGCAGTTCATTTTCCGTATGGCGGCCGGTCATGGCGCTGGCGATGGCCGGATTCGTGGCCGACACCAAACGCCCGTCCGCCTGCACGGGGGCGGTTTCCAAGCGTTCTTTCTTGTGATTGGGCTTGCTCATCCATGCTCCTGGTAAGGGAGTTAGATGATAAGTAGGGCGGGCGGAGGGAAGGGGGCGTTAAATGCGTTTTACCGCGTCATCCGATGATGACGGCCCCTGAACCCCACGCGGACTGGCCGGTGAAAAACCGACCAGTCCGCGGGTGTCAGAGTTCTGAAAATCGAAGCTTATTTCTTCTTCGACTTGCCGCCGGTGGAAGCCTGGCTCTTGATGGCCGCCTGGGCGGCCGCGAGACGGGCGATCGGCACGCGGAACGGGCTGCAGCTGACGTAGTTCAGGCCAACGCTGTGGCAGAATTCCACGGAGCGCGGGTCGCCGCCGTGTTCACCGCAGATGCCCAGCTTCACGTCCGGACGCGTTTCGCGACCGAGCTTCACCGCCGTGGCGATCAGCTTGCCCACGCCGCCCACGTCCAGGCTCTGGAACGGGTCACGCTCCAGGATTTCCTTCTTGATGTATTCCGGCAGGAACACGCCCGCGTCGTCGCGCGAGTAGCCGAAGGTCATCTGCGTCAGGTCGTTCGTGCCGAAGCTGAAGAACTCGGCGGTTTGCGCCAGTTCGTCAGCCGTCACCGCGGCGCGGGGCACTTCGATCATCGTCCCGTACATGTACGGCACCTTCGTGCCGGTTTCCTTGAAGACGGCGTTCGCGGTGTCGACGGTGTACTTCTTGAGGTACTCCAGTTCCTTCGCCGTGCCGGCGAGCGGAATCATGATTTCCGGCAGCACCTTGACGCCCGCCTTCTTCACTTCGCACGCCGCTTCGATGATCGCCCGAACCTGCATTTCCAGGATTTCAGGATACGTCACCGCCAACCGATCGCCGCGATGGCCGAGCATGGGGTTGGCTTCGTGCAGTTGGTTGACGCGGTTCTTCACCTGTTCGGCCGACATGTTCAGGCTCTTGGCCAGTTCGACCTGGTCCTTTTCGCTGTGCGGCAGGAACTCGTGGAGGGGCGGATCCAGCAGGCGGATCGTCACGGGTAGGCCGTTCATCGCCTTGAAGATGCCGACGAAGTCCGCCTTCTGGTACGGCAGCAGTTTCGCCAGGGCTTTCTTGCGGGCGTCCACGTCGCTCGCCAGGATCATCTCACGCATGTGGTGGATGCGTTCCGGGTCGAAGAACATGTGCTCGGTCCGCGTCAGGCCGATGCCTTCGGCGCCGAAGTTGCGGGCGGTCTGGGCGTCTTCGGGGGTGTCGGCGTTGGTGCGGATCTTGAGCGTGCGGTACTTGTCCGCCATCTTCATGATCACGCCGAACGGGCCCGACATTTCCGCCTTCACGGTGGGGACCTGGCCGTCGTAGATTTCACCGGTCGAGCCGTCGAGCGACAGGTAATCGTCCGGGCCGTAGGTCTTGCCGTTCACGCTCAGCTTGCGGGCCTTCACGTCGATGTGCAACGCACCGGCGCCGGCGACGCAGGGCGTTCCCATGCCGCGCGCCACGACGGCCGCATGGCTCGTCATGCCGCCCGTGCTCGTCAAAATGCCTTCGGCCACGTGCATCCCGCCGATGTCCGCCGGCTCGGTCTCGCGACGAACCAGGATGACCTTCTCACCGTTGTGCACGCGGTCTTCGGCTTCCGACGCCGTGAACGCCAGCTTGCCCGTCGCCGCGCCCGGCGATGCGGGCAGGCCCTTGGCGATCGTGTCTTTTTTCGCCTTCGGGTCGAACATCGGGTGCAGCAGCTGATCCAGGCTCGCCGGCTCCACGCGCAGCAACGCCGTCTTCTCGTCGATCAGCTTTTCCTTCACCATGTCCACCGCGATCTTCACGGCCGCCGCTGCGGTGCGCTTGCCGTTGCGCGTCTGGAGCATGTACAGCTTGCCTTTTTCGATCGTGAATTCGAAGTCCTGCACGTCCTTGTAGCGCGCTTCCAGGAGCTTCTTCACGTTCAGCAGTTCTTTCCAGCTCTTCTGGCTCCACTTGCCCATCTCGGTTTTGCATTCGAGCGGCGTGCGGATGCCGGCCACCACGTCTTCGCCCTGGGCGTTGACGAGGAATTCGCCGTAGAACTCGTTCGTGCCCGTCGACGGGTCACGCGTGAAGGCCACGCCCGTCGCCGAGTCGTCGCCCATGTTGCCGAACACCATCGATTGCACGTTCACCGCCGTGCCCGGGAGCCCGCGGATTTCGTTGATTTCGCGATACCGGATCGCCCGGTCGCCCATCCAGCTTTGGAACACCGCTTCGATCGCGGCTTCAAGCTGCTCGAACGGGTCCTGCGGGAAATCCTCGCCAAGGTGCGTCTTGTAGACGGCCTTGTATTTTTCGACGACTTCCTTGAGCTGTTCGGTGCTCAGGTCCGTGTCCAGCTTCACGCCCGCCTGGTTTTTCACCGCCGACAGTTCGTGTTCGAAATGCTCGTGATCGATGCCCTTGACGGTGTCGCCGAACATGTTGATCAGGCGGCGGTAGCTGTCGTAGGCGAACCGCTCATTGCCCGCCAGCTTGGCCAGGCCTTGCACGACCTGGTCGTTCATGCCGATGTTCAGCACCGTGTCCATCATGCCGGGCATCGACATCTTGGCGCCCGAGCGGGCCGCGACCAGCAGCGGGTTCTTCGCGTCGCCGAACTTCTTGCCGGTCGCTTTTTCGACCTTGGCGATGTTCGCCCGGACTTCGGCCATCAGCTCCTTGGGCATTTTCTGGCCGGCTTTGTTGTATTCGCCGCAGGTCTCGGTCGTGATCGTGAAGCCCGGAGGCACCGGCAGGCCCGCCAGCGTCATGTCCGCCAGGTTCGCGCCCTTGCCGCCCAGCAGGTCCTTCATCTCCGCGCGACCTTCGGCCTTGCCGGCGCCGAAGAAATACACCCGCTTGATTCCCTTGCCCGACTTCGCCGGCGCCGCCGCCGGTTTCGGCGCCGGACGCTTGGCCGATTTCTTGATTACCTTCGCCATTTCAATCTCCAAAAAAAATGCAAAAATTCGCGAGAAATTCGGCCAAAACGATCGAGCCGACAATTGGAGCGGGGAGTATAGAAGTGGCCGTAGGGGGTGTCAATTTGACACATTCGCCGCATTCGCCCGCAAATCCCCGGATTTCCCGCGGATCGCCGCTCCCGATCCGCTTCCCGCCGCCTCGCCTCCACCGGACCGCGCAACTCAAAAAAAGGAGTGCTCGGCCGTTCCTGCCATTTCATTTCGCGCTCTTTTCGACATCGCCCGGCCGGGCCGCGGGTTGGGCCGTTTTCACCTGAGCGCCGGCGCGACGGCCCTTGCCCAGACCGCCACGCCACTTACGCAGCGTGATCAACTGCGTAATGACCCGATGGATCGAACGCTCCAGCCGCATCTGAAACATCTGCAACCGCTGCAGCGACGAGTTCGCCCGCCCGGCGTCCCACGCCAGCGCCGTCTCGGCCGCGGCAAGCACGCCGGGCTCCGTCGTCACGCCCGACTGCGACTGCAGCCGCGTCAGCCGCTCCGCTTCCGCGTCCGTCGCCCGCATCAGCCGCCAGTGCAGCTTCGCCAAGTGGTCCACCAGCATCCAGGCCGTCACCGAACGCGGGCGCCATTCCTCGACCAGCGCCTGCCGCAGTGCTTCAAAGCCCGGCCGATCCTCCGCCGGCACGACCACGCGCCGGGCGTACATCCCATGCTTCCAGGCGTTCGTCGCCCCGGGCCGCGTCGCCAGCAAGGTATCCGCCGCAGGTGTCACAAAAGGGTCCATGCGATCCTCCCGATTCAGAAATGAGCGTGCGTCAGCACGCCGCGCCGTGGGCGAAGTCAGGGGGCCCGTAGAATCGAAGCCCCAGAATCCGACGCCGCCCGCCCAGCCTCTCCGGTTCTACCGCCAGCCCCCCAAAAAAGCGGCGGTAAAATCCGGCCGATTCTTGCGATTTTGGAGGGCGTCCGATTCGCCCGCTTCTGCCCCGCGCACAAGCGTCATCGGGCAGGATGAGATGCAGGATTCGGTCGCGATGCGGGCTTCGCGGAAGGCTTCGTGCCCGACTTGGCATTGGGCTTCGGCTGAGGAAGCGCCGGCCGCGCCGCCGGCGGCCTGGGCTGGGGGCGGATGTCGTACACCCGGATATCCGGATTCACGAACTCGTGCAGCGGATGCGCCGCCACATGCTGCCACGCGATCGGGTAATGCGCTGCCAAATCCGTGTAGAACACATGGGCCCGGACATAC
>JBQCCH010000303.1:0-3263 GCA_051962375.1 Tepidisphaeraceae bacterium | reverse complement strand
ATTCAACATGGCCGTCGGCGAAACCAAAGTTCGCGCCTTCGTTGCCATGGTTGTTGCCCGGATCGGGCCAATTGTTCTGGGGCAAGGTGAAGCTTGCGCCGGCCGGATCTTTATCGATGTCGGCGATGAGGATGGTGGTGGTGGCGCCGAAGAGCTTTCCAAACCGTTTCACGACGCCGTAATTGATGTTGCTGGGGCTGCCGGGTGTGACGTACCACGGGTCGCTCGGGCGCAGGCCAAGCTGCGCGTCGAACGTGCCGTACTGCCGCCCATCGATCACGCGCCCATCGGGCCAGACGCCGCCGCTGTACCAGGCGAAGGGTTCGTAGCTGTGGCCGTAAGCATCGCGATTGTTGGCCGAATTTTCGATGTCGGTCAGGACATTGGTGGGATACATCGTGGGGCCGGAGACGAATTGATCGCGGCGGATGTAATTGTTGGTGGCCGGGCAAATGGCGACCTGCGGGTCCTTGATGTAGGCGGGGATCAGGAAGCCGAGCGAATCGCTTCCGCCGTCTTTATTGGGAAAGAAGATCGGCCGGCGGGGATTGTCCTGGCAGCGTGTGATCGCGGCCATGACGATCTGGTGAATGTTGGAGGCACATTTGACCTTGAACGCCGCGGCACGCGCTTTGTTCAAGGTCGGCAGCAGAACGCTGATCAGCAGCGCGATGATGCCCATGACGACAAGAAGCTCAACGAGGGTAAATCCGCCCTTCGGACGCCGAACAAGTACTGATTTCATGGCCTCGCATGGTCGCGATCGGCGTTAGCGAGGAATAAGGAAACTTCAGTCTTTGTATTATGTCCTTGCTAAGACGCCGAATTCTCCACGGGCGGCAAATCGTCCACGGCGGGGCCGATCAGCAGCTTTCCGTGGCAATCAAAATGGCTGCCGTGCGCGGGACCATCACACGTTTTTTCGGCCGGGTTCCATTGGACGATCGCCTTCAAATGCGGACAGACCGCCGAGCACTGGTGCACTTGGCCCTGCTCATCCTTGTAGACGGCCAACTTGGTGAGGCCGCGGCGCAACAGGCCGCCCTGGCCCGGCTGCAAGTCGTCGGCGGAGCGAATGTCGCCGCGCGTGAGGTAGTCGGCGTATTGGGCGTTGGCGTTGAGGTCTTCGGCGATGGCTTCGCGATTCATCATGAACCGCCGCGGGTCATAGACCTTCTGCCACGGGTTGGGCCGGCCCGAGATGAGGTCGGTGATGAGGATTGCCCCGAGCGTGCCATGGGTCAGCCCCATGCCGCTGTCACCGGTGATGACGTAGACATCGTCTCCCTTCGTGGGCGCAAGGCCGATCACGCCCAAGCCATCGGAAGGCTCACATACCTGGCCCGACCAGCGAACCACTTCCTCGCCAACGCCGGCAAAAAGCCCCCGGGCCCAGTCGGCCAAGCGGGCGAAGCGTTCATCGCTGGCGCCGTCTTGGCCGGCCTTGTGGTCCTCGCCGCCGACGAGCAATACGGTGCGATCCTCCTGCTGTTCGAGCCGCACGTAGTGGTACGGGTCGTGCGTGTCCCAATACAGCGCGTTGGGAATCGCGCTCGCTTCGATCTGAAACCCGCTGACGTAGGTGCGATAGGCGGCTTGTTTGAGATAGATGCTGAGCCAATCGTTGATCGGCGTGGGCGCGTTGGTGGCCACGATGATGGCTTGGCTCGTCAACTTCAGTTCGTTGTCAAAGGTGACGGTGGGCGGAGCGTCTTTCGTGCGGCCGGAAGCATCGATCACCCGCCGGCCGGTGCGAAACACGACGCCCGCGCTCTGGGCCGCATAGGTGAGGCCGCGCAGGTATTGCATCGGGTGAAACACCGCCTGCCGCCCGAACCGGATCGCCCGGCCGATCGGAGCGCCGTCGCCGGGACCATCCGACCAGGCCATGTCCGTGACACCCGCGCGTTTGGCGGCTGCGAATTCTTTTTCCAGCACGTCGGACGCCTGCTCAGGCCCATTGAACAGGTAGGCATCGATCCGCGCGAATTCGCAATGAATGGACTCATCAGCGATGACGCGCTCGATCCAGTCGATGGCCGCGGCATGGCTTTCGTGGGCCAGCTTGGCGATCTCGGTGCCGTGTTCTTTTTCGATTTCGAAGAAGCGGTCATCGATGATCGAGGCAAGGTGGGCACTCGTCCGCTCAGTTTGGCCGGCGCCGATGGGCCCTTCATCCACCACCAGAACGCGCTTGCCCGCCTTGGCCAGCAGGTAGGCGCACGTCACACCGGCGATGCCCGCGCCGACGACAATCACATCGGCCTGATCGGCGCTCGTGGGCTCGGGAAACGTCAACGATTTTTTGGGGTCAGACCAGATCGGCGTGGTGATGCCATCGCGTGCCTTCATAATGCCCGATAGTATTGAGGCCGGCGGGCGGAAGGCTCGCAAATTAAATTAATCCCGCGACGCGGGGTCTGATCGAGGTTCGCATGTTCATACACGTTGTTTTCTTCTGGATGAAGCCCGAAGCCACGCCCGCTCAGCATGAGCAATTGCGTTCGGACGCGAAAAGCCTGCTGTCGCAGATTCCGGGGGTCACGCTGCTGGATGGGGGCCGGCCCGCGATGACGCCTCGCGAAGTGGTCGACAACAGCTATCACATCGGCCTGCTGGTGATGTTCGCCGACAGCGCCGCGCATGACGTCTACCAAACGCACCCGTTGCACCTGCAATTCATCGAACGGAACAAGGCCAACTGGCAGCGAGTGCAGATTTATGACTTCAACTAACGCTTTCGCCCCCCGCTCGCTGCCGGCCGCGGTTTTGTTTGATATGGACGGCACGCTCACTGAGGAGCGGTTGCAGTGGGATCATCTTCGTGAAGAAATGGGAATCGATGCCACAGCGCCGATCCTGGAATCGATCCTGCGCATGCCGGCTGCGGAACGGGCGAAGGCCGAAGCGGTATTGCATCGGCACGAGCATGAGGCCGCTTGCCGATCGGTGCTGAATCCGGGCTGCATGGAAATACTCCGGTGGCTCGACGAACGAGGCATCGGCCGAGCGTTGATCACGCGGAACACGCGATCGAGCGTCCGCACGGTGTTCGATCGCTGCGGCCTGCATTTCGAGGTGGCCATCACCCGGGAGGATGGGTTGTTCAAACCCGATCCCGCGCCGCTGCATATCGCGTGTGAGCGGTTAGGTGTCTCTCGCGATCGCGTCTGGATGGTGGGCGACTGGAAATACGATATCGAGGCCGCTAACGCGGCGGGCATTCATGGTGTCTGGTTAAGCTATGGGCGTGAACGGACGTT